>CAZXIF010000125.1:0-5667 GCA_964640395.1 uncultured Gammaproteobacteria bacterium
TAGCGCTACGGCAATGGCTGCAGTTTGGTGATTATGTGGCCCCCCTTGTAACCCTGGAATGATCGCGCGGTCGATAAGGGTAGGTATATTTTCTTTGGTGCGTTCAACTTTTTTAAGAGGGGTTGAGGGATTTCCATTGCATAAAATCATGGCGCCACGGGGGCCTCTTAGCGTTTTGTGAGTAGTACTAGTGACGACATCAGCAATGCCAACGGGGCTCGGATGTTGACCCCCGATTACTAGCGCTGCAATATGACTAATATCAGCCAGGAGAAATGCTCCGACCTCATCGGCGATTTCTTTGAGTATGCTCCAGTTATAGATGCGGGGATAAGCGGTACCCCCTACAACAATCAGTTTGGGTTTATGTTCGCGCGCCAGCGTTCGCATGCCATCAATATCAAGATATCCATCTGGTCGGGCTTCATACTGAACACTGTGGTACAGGGTACCGGAGAAATTTACCGCCAGCCCGTGGGTCATGTGTCCACCATGAAAGAGTTTAAGCCCCATCACGGTTTGGCCGGGGTCTACCAGAGCGAAATACACTGCTTGGTTGGCTGGTGAACCCGAGTAGGGTTGAACATTAGCATGAGTAACTCCAAATAATTGTTTGGCACGCTCGCGAGCGAGATTTTCCACCGCATCCACGTTGGCACAGCCGCCGTAGTAGCGCATACCCGGGTAGCCTTCGGAATATTTGTCGGTCAGGCGCGAGCCGAGCGCTTCGAGTACCGCGCCGGAGGTATGGTTTTCCGACGGGATCATTTCGAGGCCTTCGGACTGACGAAGGATTTCTTTTTGAATCAGATTATAGATGTCGGGATCGTAGGTTTGTAAATTTTTCATAGGAAATAAAAAATAGAACACAGATTAAACGGATTTAACGGATCAGAACAGATCTGTGTAAATCTGTTTGATCTGTTCAATCTGTGTTCCATTACTTAAATTCGAGTGACTCGTAAATCATAGGGATGTTTGGTACTCTTGTAATACCACAGAGACATTCGGAGCGCAGTCTGTGGGCAGATTATTAATATCATGCCAGGCCCATTCGGCCGTCTCGGGTCCTGGTTTAATTTCGCCGATTCGTTTGGCCAGATAGTGGATGAGTAGTATGACTCGTCCGTTTTGATTAAGCAGGATTGGTTTAAGCGGACGGATCAATTCTACCTTGATTCCTAATTCTTCTAGTACTTCACGCTCACAAGCCGTTTCTAACGAAACGTCAAAATTTTCGACTTCGCCGCCGGGGAACATCCAGGCAGTTATTCCCGACGGCTGGTGTTCTTTATTGAGTAGCACCTGCCCATTTTCGATAATTACCGGGCCAGAGGCCACGATTGAGCCAAGGGGAAGTTCCATATAGAGGGTGCTAATTTACAATTATTCTAATCGTATGGTAGCATTGCACCGTATTTTAGACAACTGCCATGAATACTGATTACTCACTGCTTGACGCAAATCTGGCGCGGGCTAAAGAGGGGCTCCGGGTGCTGGATGAAATCGGGCGGTTTATCTTTAAAGATGGGGCTTTGTTTGCGCGTTTGAAAACGATTCGGCATAGTTTGCTTCAGGTGGAAGAACGAGTCGGACAGGCGCATCTTTTGGAGGCTCGGCAGGGCACCGACGTTGGTTATATTTCCGCCGGACAGGCGCTCGAGCCCACGAGATCGTTGTGGTCATTGATTGAGGCAAATGGCAATCGAGCCACGGAGGCATTACGGGTTTTGGAGGAGTTCGGAGCCATTTATTTTCCGTCGGCGGTGAGCGCGGTAATCACCGCGCGCTATGATGTGTACGAGCTACAGCGACAGCTGGCTCGCCAAACGCCGCATTTTTGGCTGAGGTATTATTTTGAGCAGGGGATGGTGTATCCGATTTCCGATAGCGTGCTCGAATTGCAGTGGCTGATTCAGCATGGGGCGCGGGTTATTCAGCTGAGGGACAAAAGTGCGGATTCGCCCACGCTGTTTGAAAAAGCCAAAACGCTTTTGTCTTTTATCGCTGATTTTGAACAAACTAAGCGTGAGAAAATTGTTTTAATAATCGATGATGATGTAGCGGTGGCGGCACGATTGCCGGTGGCCGGAGTGCATTTAGGGAAAAATGATGGTAGTATTGGCGTAGCGCGGCGAAAATTGGGAGTAAATAAAATTATTGGGCGGTCGAATAATTCGGTAAGTGATATGAAGCAGTCGATTCTCAGTGGGGCGGATTATGTGAGCGTGGGTCCGGTATTCGCAACACCTCTCAAGCCGGAGCGCACTGCTGTTGGCTTGGAAGCGGTGCGGGAAGCGGCGGGGGCTATCACAATGCCGTGGGTCGCGATCGGTGGTATTAGTTCGGAAAATATTCAGTCGGTTCATGACGCGGGCGCGCGCAATTGCGCGGTGATTCGCTCGGCGCGGGAATTTTTTAAATAGTTATCCACATTTTTTACCATGTACGTTTTATCAAGTTCGTACCCCCATTTGCGATAGTACTCCCGAACGCCGACTCCGGAAATGACGGCTAGCGTGGCAACTCCGTTATTTTTACAAATCGTTTCGGCTTCTTCAACTAATTTTTTGCCGAGCCCCTGGTGCTGGCTATGGTCGATATTTTTTTCACCGAGGTGCAGGAGTTGGCCGTAGGTATGCAACTCGCGAATATAGGCGGGGAAACGAACCTGCTCTTTGGCCAATTGTTCGGCATCAGGCCCAACTATACGCAGGCGGCAAAAAGCAAACACCACGCGCCGATCTGCATCTTCAAAACTTAAAAAATATTCAGTGCCGCCGTGAGTGGCGTATTCATCGACGAATAACACGGGTGTTAAATCGATAGACCTCCCCGTAAGCCCCTCCTTAAAAAGAGGGGAGTGTCCTACTTCGCGACAGCGCAAGCAAGCGCAGGAGAGTCCTTGTTTTTTCATACGAGCTTGGACCACTTGGCGCAGATTGGTAACGGTGTTGCCTTCTTCAATATATTGTCCGGGAATATCTCGGATCAGACGCGAGATACGGCAGTAGCGAGGGATGGTACTTTTAAAATCGACGAGTAGGTTGATAAGCTCTTCGACGCTGTAGGCATGGTATTTGCCAGCCACGAACCAATCGTAGAGTTCGGAATTTTTGACGACGGTACAGGGATAAATTTTGATCATGTCCGGTCGGTAGCCAGGATCGGAGAAAATAGTTTTTAACATCGCTAAGTCCATCGCGGGGGTGGCGCCAGGTAATTGCGGCATTAGGTGGGCGTCCACTTTGAAACCGTAATTGCGTAATTGTTCCATAGCGCGCATCGCTTCGGCGCTACCGTGACCGCGTTTGGTGAGTTTGAGAATGTCGTCGTCGGTGTGCTGAATGCCGAGCTCAATGCGCGTGCAGCCCATTTCGCGCATTTGCCAGATGGTGTGGTAGTTGATGCAGTCGGGGCGGGTTTCGAGAGTGAGGCCGATGATACGGTGTTTGGCGGTTTCATTAATTTTTTGTTGGCGAAATAATTCGGCTTTAATTTCGGCCAGGGGTGAATTTTCGGTGAGGGTAATCACACCCCCCTTTGTGCCACCCTCCGATGGGGGTGTTGGTAATCCCCCTTGAGGGGGACGGTGTTGGTCGTTTGTCGTAGGGGCAGAAAATTTTCTGCCCCTACCTGTTTGATTGCAGGCCTCGAATGATTTTAAGATAAACCAATACTGATATGGGAGGGTATAGCTATTCCAGGTGCCGCCTTTGACGATGAATTCAATTTTGTCGGTGGGGTGGCCGTTATTTTCTAAGGCCTCGATCCGCCTCGCCATTTGTTCGTAGGGGTTGAATTGTAATAGGAGCGCGCGCATAGCGGCGGGCTCTTCGGACAGGTAGCTTTTGGGCATGCGTTCGTCGAGTGGGCAGTAGACGCATTGGCCCGGACAGGGGTAGGGTTTTATTAGCGAGGTGACGATGGCGACACCGGAAAGGCTGCGTACGGCGCGGCGCATTAGGAGGCGTTCCAGATCGGGGTTCTTGGTTAGCTTGTTTTGCTCGACTAAGGTGTGATATGCTGCCAGTAAGTCGGTTTTATTCGGGAGGTTCTCCAGCTGATTTTTGGGGATTAGTTGCCGTTTGAGCGCGTTAAATTCTTCCTCGGTTTCAGGAAGTTTTTGAGCGGCGGCGAGGATGATTTGTTCGGCGAGTTCGGACATAAAAATAACTCGTGTCATTGCGAGGAGGGAACCTCGCGGTGACCGACGTGGCAATCCCGTTGTTTATAGAATTCAGCTAATCAAAAGCAATATTGCATAGAAGGGGATTGCCACGTCGTCGCTTGGGCTCCTCCTCGCAATGACACCGAAAATATGGATCTAATCAAAAAAACTCGAGACGATTACAATCGGATTGCAGGTCACTTTGCCGACACGCGACGTACCTTGTGGCGAGAGCTAGAGCAGTGTAAACAATATGTGGCAAACGGTCAACGTATCCTTGATTGGGGGTGCGGTAATGGCCGCCTCTTGGCGTTGTTTGGGCCCTATGTTGACATTGAGTATGTGGGCGTGGACCAGAGTGAGGCATTGATTACCATTGCACGGCGAGCGCAAGCTACAGCTGTCCGAATGGGCCGAGCCAAATTTTATTGTACTGGAACTCGTCAAAAACATTTTCCGGCTACTTATTTTGATCTGGTTTTTATGATTGCTTCGTTCCATCATTTGCCTGATGAGGCCAACCGTTTACAATTGCTCAAACAAACGTATGAACAATTGAAGCCCGGCGGACGTATAATGATAACGGTTTGGAATCTCGACAGTGATTGGGCAAATAATAAAAAGAAGCAAGATTGGGCGATCCTTGGGCAACAGGATTTTTTAATTCCCTGGAAAGACCAGACGGGAAAAATTTTATGCATGCGTTATTATCATGCTTTTAAAAAAGATGAACTAGAAAGTTTGCTCAGCCAGGCTGGTTTTAAGATAGAATTATTAGAATATAGTGAAGGGCGCTGGAAGGATAGTAAAGAAGGGCGTAATTTATTGGGAATTGCGCAAAAGATATGAGAATATTACAAGCTAATAAATTTTTTTATCGCCGGGGCGGGGCGGAGGTAGTGGTTTTTGATACGATTGATGGTTTGCGCGCGCGCGGACATGAGGTGGTGGAGTTTTCTATGGATCACCCGTTGAACCTACCGAGCGATTACGCCAGTTATTTTGCGTCGGCCATGCCGGAGCTCTTAACGGCGGGGGATTGGAGTTCTAAATTAGCTATTTTTAAACGGTTATTTTATTCTAAAGAAATCGAACAGAAATTGAGCGCGCTTATTTTGGCGGCGGAGCCAGAGGTAGCTCATCTGCATAATATCTATCACCATTTGTCGGCGAGCACTTGGTTGACCTTGCGACGACGAAAGGTGCCGCTGGTTTTGACGGTGCACGACGTATTTCCTTTGTGTCCCAATCATAGTTTTTTGTACCAAGGCGAATTGCGTGAAGATTTGTTCAAGAAAAAATTGTATAATTGTACTCGCTATCGCTGTATCGATGACCGCTTCGCGCCGAGCTTGGCGGGTACGCTCGAAGCGTATTATTATCGCTGGCGGGGTATTTGGAATTCTATCGCGTTATATATTTGTCCCAGCCAATTTATGGCGGATAAACTGGTGGAGTATGGCTGGCCGCCGGCTAAAATGGGGTTCTTCCGTAAT
>CAZXIF010000126.1:0-8358 GCA_964640395.1 uncultured Gammaproteobacteria bacterium
GCCATTGATTTGTTGCAATGCTTCGAGATGTGCTTTCATCAACTGGTAGAGCATGCCAAAATGACTGGCCAGATCCTCGGCGGTTTCATCGCCGACTTGGGGGATGCCGAGTGCCTGGATAAAACGGGAAAGAGTGACATGTTTGACAGCGGCTATGGCCGCCACTAAATTTTCGGCGGATTTATCGGCAAAGCGCTCGAGCGGAGTGAGATCGCCGACGGTGAGGGTGAATAAATCAGCGGCGTCTTTGATAAGCCCTTCGTCAAGCAGCCGCTCCACGATTTTTTTACCACAGTGATCAATATCAAAGGCGTGTTTGCCGACGAAATGAATGATGTGTTCGAGCTGCTTACCGTAACAGCCGGGGTTGAGGCAGTAGAGAGCGACCGACAACACCCCCCTTTGAGGCGGAATTTTCGATTCCCCCCTTGAGGGGGGTTCAGGGGGGATGTTGGCAACGTCGGTTACATCCCCCGCGCCCCCCTCAAGGGGGGATTTATTTCCAACCCGACCATCGCACACCGGGCATTTTTTGGGAGGGACAATCGGGCGTTCGGCACCCGTGCGGAGTTTTTCGAGAACGCGAATAATCTTGGGAATGATATCGCCAGCTTTTTCCACCACGACCGTGTCCCCTACTTTCACTCCGAGGCGGGCAATTTCATCAAAATTATGGAGGGTGGCGTGCGTGACGGTGGTGCCAGCCAGGTTCACCGGGGCGAGGCGGGCGACGGGGGTGAGGGCGCCGGTACGACCGACTTGGACATAGACTTCTTCGACTTTGGTCGTCCCCTGTTCAGCGGGAAATTTAAAGGCGATAGCCCAGCGTGGAGCCTTGCCGGTGAATCCAAGCGCGTCTTGGTATTTCTTCTGATTTACTTTGACTACGATGCCATCGATCCAAAATTCTTGGGTGGAGCGTTGGGTTTGCCAGGCGTGGTGAAAAGCCAGGATGTCGGCAATCGTGGCGCAGACCGCCCAATGGGTATCGGTTTTAAAACCAAGTTGTTTTAAACGTTCCAGTTCTTCGGCTTGGGTAGCGGGAGCATTGTCACTAGAAATATCGTAGGTGGTGAGTGATAGTTTGCGGGCAGCCACAATCTGGGAATCAAGCTGGCGAAGTGTACCGGCGGCGGCATTGCGTGGGTTGGCGAACAGCACTTCACCGGTTTTGGCGCGCTCAGTATTAATTTGTTTGAGTATTTTGTCCGATAGCCAGGCTTCGCCTTCGGCAATAATATCAACTGGTTTGGAGAGCGTGAGCGGCACACTCTGGATGGTTTTTATATTTTGAGTTACATCTTCGCCCACTTTGCCGTCGCCTCTCGTGGCGGCAGTAATTAACCGGCCAGCTTCATAGGTCAATACGATATGCAAGCCATCGATTTTAAGTTCACAGACGTAGGATAGATCGGTGGGACGCTGACCCAAACTTTTGGCCAGCATGTTCAAAATACGCTCTTCCCAATCGCGCAGGTCTGCTTCGTTGAAGGCGTCGTTGAACGACCATTGCGGCACTTGGTGCGCAATTTTGACAAATTTGGCGAGTGGGGCGCCCGCTACGCGCTGGGTCGGAGAATCGGATGTGATTAGTTCGGGATGTTCGGCTTCAATCGTACGCAATTCGACCATCAGCCCATCGTACATAGCGTCGGTCACCTCGGGATCATTGAGAACGTGGTAACGATAACGCAGATCGTTGATTTGAGCGCGGAGACTTTTGGCGCGGGCCGTAAAATGAGTAATTTTGGGGGACATACTTACCAACCAATAAGCTGGCTGTACCAGGCTACTACCCGGTCACCACCATAGAGACTAACGAGCGTGCCCAGGGCCAAAAAAGTACCAAAGGGCAGGGCAGAATCAAGACGGGATTTTTTGCTGATGAGGAGCGACACCGAAACAAAGGCTCCTAGTATATAGGCAATAAAGAGCGCTACCAGCACAGTCGGCCAGCCGAGCCAGATACCCATGAGCACGCCCAGGCGCACGTCACCCCCGCCGATCCAGCGGCCACGAGACACCAGATATTGGAGCAAAAAAAATCCGCCCGTTACCACGGCGGCGGTGATCATGGAGCCGAGCATTAGGCCGAGCGCGTAATAATTGATGAGCCCTCCGATAACTACTCCTAGCCAAACCACGCGAGACAAGACTAAACCATAGTTATAATCGTAGAAAAAAATAATGATTAATAGGGCTAGAAAAAAAATATCCCGCCACAGCTGCCAGGTATTGAACAAGTCGAGATGAACATGGTAATAAAAAATGGCTGTTAACAGCAAACCCGTCGCAAATTCAACCAAAAAATACTGCCACGGAATCGGGCGACCGCAGGAACGACAGTGATGTTTTAATACCATAAAACTCACGAGCGGAATATTTTCGTACCAAGCCAGCTGGCGGTGGCAATTGACACAAACACTGCGGGTAACGGCAAAAATTCGAATATTTTCTCGAGTACGCCACATCCAGGAATTGAGGAAACTGCCTAAAATAGCGCCACACCAAAAAATAAACAGATATATGGGTAAACCGAGATAATCAGTGAGCATATTATTTTTGGTATAAACAAAATACCTCCATTAGCCAGCAGGAAGTATACCTAAAAGGAAATAGCCTGACAACCACAATGGCGACAACGCAATGGCGACAACGCAATGGCGACAACGTAATGGCGACAACGTAATGGCGACAACGTAATGGCGACAACGTAATGGCGACAACGCAATGGCGACAACGCAATGGCGACATCGCAATGGCGACAACGTAGGGGCTGAAAATTTTCAGCCCCTACGTGTTCACAAAAAAATCCCTCGGCTGCCAGGGCGGACGAGGGATTATCAGACTGTGGAATGGTATCTTGTTTACTTGCCAATACCGGCCGGAGTTAACTTGATTCCCATGCTTAAACCATTGACTTCGCCTTCTAAGTAAGCTTCAACGGTGTAGGTTCCCGTACCAACGGTATATTTATAGTACCCAGTTTTTGGGTCAGCTGGAACTTTGGGCATGTACGGATTCGCGCAGTCGAGGGTAGTGAAACCAGCGGCATTCAAACAGATATAATCCGTGGTTGCTAAATTCACGCCGTCGCCAGCGGGGTAAGAATTCTGGTCGGTATAATAGAGTTCTAGTCCGGTTTGTATCTGTTTAAGATCGGATAAACGTCTGGAATCGCGGGCTTTGACACGGGCTGATCCCAAGGCTACAACCGCTAAGGTTGACAACAAGCCAATAATCGCGATGACTACCAGCAATTCAATTAAAGTAAAACCTTTCTTATTCATAGTGTCACCCCCTTTCAGAATTTAATTTCACATTATTGTGATTAGACTTTAAATTAAAGATGTAATACTTTTCTGACTTTTTCCACCACTTCGGAAGGTTTGAAATGAGCTTTGATTAAATAATCCACGGCGCCGGATTCGAGGCCTTTTTCAACATCGTCTTTTTGGCCTAGGTTGGTCAATAATATAACCGGTATATCTTTGGTGGCTGGGTCAGCTTTGAGTTTGGATAAAACCGCAAAACCATCGAGCTTGGGCAAAAGGATATCAAGCAAAATAATATCCGGCTGCTTGCGCTTGGCTTCGGCCAGACCTTTTTCACCATTGTCGGCGACACTGGTTTTAAAGCCTTCTAATTCAAATTTCTTTTCGTAAATATTGGCCAAGAAAACATCGTCTTCGACCAAGAGAACATGCGTTTTTGATTTGGCTTTATCCATAGAAGTTAAATTAGAATTATCGACTGATAGAAATCATCTCAAAATTGACACCCTCATTATACCAGATTACGCAAGGCCAAGCCAATAGCTACGGACATGCGTGGTCCGATCTGGTTCAACAAATTTTTCAGGCCTTCTTGATGCACAACTCGGCCCCAGGGGTCTCCAATATAGCATTTTATTTTAAAAATATCAGCCAGGTGGCTGGCCAACAATGGCAAAACACCACTGCCTCCGGTGAGAATAATTTTTTCTGGACGTTTGCCTTCGTTGCCGCTTTGGCGCAGATACAGATCAAAGCTGTAGCCGATCTCTTTGGCAATCGGATCGATAATGGGCATGAAGATAGATAGCAGACGATCTTTAGATATCCCCGCATCAGGATGGCGATTCAATTCAGTAAACACATCCTGCTTTAATTGTTCGATGAGCGGCTCGGCTACGCCCCAAATCGACTGTAGCATGCTATTTATATTTTGACCACCGAGTTCAATGCTGTGGTGGGTCATGGGCACCGTTTGATCAATGATAAAAAAGTTGGTACGCTCGGCTCCGATGTCGATAACCATGGTCAAAGCTCGGTCTCGCCCTACCAGTGAGCGGGAGAGCGCCACTGACTCGGGTTCAAGCGCGCTGAGTTCGAGCCCGGCTTGCTGAAAAATTTTGGAATAAAAGAAGACTAAGGATTTGGGCACCGCATTGACCAAAACGGTTTGCATTTTGGCATTCTCCGTACGGGGTAATAATTCGTAATCAAGGGCGGTCTCTTCGAGCGCGTAGGGTAATAATTTTTTTATTTCCGCCTTTAATAACCCATCGACCTCTTCTCGCTTTACGACGGGCAGATTTACAATGGTGTGAAATACGGCTGATACCGGCAGACTCACCACCGCGTTTTTGCTTTTGGTTTTAGCGACGCGACAGACATCTTTGAGCAGGGCGGCGTACTCTGCAATACGCGGGTCGGTAGGAGTATTTGGGATTGGGACTCGCTCCGCGACGGCATCGGCTGATAAAGAATTTTGTCCGCCCAAGGCGGATCCGCCTTGGGCGGACATTAATAAATCTTGCGGGCGCTTGTCTTGGGCGGCTACGAGGTGGTGCACATCTTGAGCCAGCGATGTTAATCCATACGTAAAAAGTACCGGCCGATGCTTCTGCAGTTGCAATTCGACTAGCTTCACGCCACCGGCCCCGAGATCGATGCCGAGATATGATTTGGGTTTGAAGAAAAACATATTTGTTTTAGTATAGCAAAATTAAAGAAGTAATGCTACTTAGAGCCGTGTTGATAAGTAACGGGGAATTAGGTAGACTAGGTAGACTGAGAGACAACAGTAAATAGACAAGAGAAAAAAGATCTATTGTCTGTTGTCTATTTACTGTTGTCTACAAAATTTAAAAACTATGTCACTCACTCTCTACAACACCCTGACCCGCCAAAAAGAAGAATTCCAACCCATTGATGCGCCGGACGTAGGTCTGTATACTTGCGGTCCGACCGTCTACAACTACGTCCATATTGGGAATCTGCGAACCTATGTGTTCGAGGATATTTTAAAACGAGTGTTGTTGAAGAATGGATTCAAGGTGAAACACGTTATGAACATTACTGACGTGGGTCACCTGACGGATGACGCGGATAATGGCGAAGATAAAATGGAAAAAGGCGCGCGTCGGGAGAATAAAACCGCCTACGAAATAGCGGCCGAATATACCGAGGCTTTTAAACATGATATCGCGGACCTTAATCTGATCGAACCGAATATCTGGTGCAAGGCGACTGATCATATTAAAGAGCAAGTAGCGCTTATCAAAAAATTGGCCAAAAAGGGTTTTACCTATCCGACGAAAGATGGTATTTATTTTGACACTTCTAAGCTTGCGGATTATGGCAAGCTGGCTAATTTGAAAAATCAAGAATTGCGGGCCGGGGTGCGGGTGGATATTGGGGACAAAAAAAATACGACTGATTTTGCCTTGTGGAAATTTTCACCGGCTTTAGAAAAACGACAGATGGAATGGAAGAGTCCCTGGGGCATTGGTTTTCCAGGGTGGCATATCGAGTGCTCGGCAATGGCGACTAAATATTTGGATCAACCATTCGATATCCATTGTGGAGGCATTGATCATGTGCCAGTACACCATACGAATGAAATCGCGCAAAGCGAGGCGGCGAATGGGAAGCCGTTGGCAAATTATTGGCTGCACGGGGAATTTCTGCTGATCAACAATGACAAGATGGCCAAATCCGGAGATAATTTTTTGACGATTGGTGTCTTGAAAGACAAGGGTTTTGACCCGCTTAGTTATCGTTACTTTTTATTACAGACGCATTATCGTCGGCAATTGAATTTTTCTCTTGACGCGCTTAGCGCCGCTCTGCGGGGCCTGGAACATTTTTATAAAAGTACGGCTCTTTTACCAGAGGGAACAGTTAGAAACGAAGCCTTTGCGGCTGCTTTTTTGGAGCATGTAAATGATGATCTTGATATTCCGGGAGCGCTAGCGCTGAGCTGGGAACAGATGAAAATAAAAAAACTCAACCGAGCTGATCTGTTGTGGGCTGATGAGGTATTTGGTTTACAATTAGAAGCGTATTTGAAAAAAGAGGCGGCGGCAGAAATTGTTCCTCTGCCCACTGAGGTCAAAGAATTAATTAAGGCGCGTGATCAGGCGCGAACGCAAAAAAACTGGACCGAGAGCGACGCGTTGCGCAAAGAAATTGAAGACTTGGGATATCAGGTGAACGATACCGCGCAAGGAACAGAAGTAATTAAAAATTAATTTCACTAAACTCACATCCACCCCCGGCGTTTAAAGAAAATAACAGTACCGATACCGCCCCAGAGTAAAATGGTAAAAATAATCCAAAAACCGCCAGATAGATGCAGGATCGGGTTGCCGCTGGCATTGATACCAAATACGGTAGCCACGAGGGTGAGGGGGAAGGTGATGACGGAAATAACCGTGAGGGTTTTCATGACTTCGGTGGTGCGCAGGTTGATGAGCGATTCATTCGTTTCGTGGAGCGCGTTGATACTTTCTTTCTGACTTTCGAGCATGTGCCAGATTTCGTTGGTGAACTCTTTGAGAGAATTAATATAACTTTGATAATTGTATAATTCCAACTCGCGCCCGGCGGAAAGAATCAGACGATCGAGTACCGTACGGTGACCCTGCATGGCGCGGCGAAACGTGACGACATTGGTCTTGAGGCGCAGAACTTCTTCGGCCATTTTGGCGCCGGGAACACGGGAAAAAAGTTTCTGATCAACCAAGGTGATATCTTCGTTAATGTGAATCAAACTAGGGAAAATTGCTTCGAGAAGACGGCTCAGTAATTCAAACCAGAGGTGCACGCCAGTGCCATTAAAAAAAGTTTCCAGTTCAGCCGGATTTTTTTTGCAGGCAGTAAAAAAACGCTCGATCGCAAGCAACTTGCTATCATGCGCGCTGACTAATAGATTTTTGCTTATAAAAAAATCCACTTCGGTAAAGCCTAGTCGCCTGGTGGCGCGGTCAAAGACCGGAAAATGGAGCACGATAAAATAATAATCAGGACGCTTGACGATTTTGGGACGCTGAAACGGCGGTAAACATTCGACTATATCTTGATCTAAAAAATTAAAGCGTTTTTGGACGTCACGCAGATCTGGTTCGCTTTGTTTGGTAACGTTAATCCAGGTGAGGCCGTTGTGTTCGAGTTGGTGGACGATCTTCATAAAATGATTACACGGATTTATTGGTGAGGATTTCACGGATTATTTGATACTTAATAGTATAGCACACTGTGTTGCGTAAAAACAGTAATACGGTAGGATCGGGCTTTGGACTTTTCTTACTTTAGGTGATATACTGGCGCTACTATGGCTACCAATGAAATAAATGAAAAATCGCTGCCGAATGAAGTTGGCACGCCTGAAGAAAAAGCCCTGGTGGCTAGCGCGCGGAGTCGCGAAAACGAGCGCACGGTAGAGAAACCTGAGGGGCAGGGAGCCGGAGAAATCAAGACTCCCCTAGAACGCCCGCTCGATAGCAAGAAATCATTTGCCTTGCCGAGTTTGCGTCGTCCCAAAAAAGCTATTCCTCAAGTCCAAGACGAGGTGACGCTTAAAATTGAGCGGGTGCTGGAAGAGGGATTGAGCGACTCGTTTCAACGTCTTTCGCCGATAGCGCAACAGGAATTTAAAATTAAGGGTGAGGAGACAGCAATTAAAATCCGCGAACTTTTGAGTTCTACTCATGTCAAAGTAAAGAAAGTTTTGGCGTATATCCTAGAATGGCTCAAATTACTGCCGGGCGTAAACCGATTTTTTCTAGAACAAGAAGCTAAAATTAAGGCCGATCGGATTTTGCAGATTATGGAAAGGAAAGAGAAGGAATAAAAAGCGTTATTCACCGTTCCTCCCTTTTTCCATGCGAATGGATTGGCCCTGAGGGGTCTGATAAGGGGAGGACAGGGTGGGGTAAGAAGGCGTAGAGGTAATTACCTCCCCTCGCCCTCCTTGAAAAGAGGGGAAAATTCCCAACCTCTCTCGCTACCATGTCTCTTGAACTTGTTATAAACTTCCTTAATAGTGTTCTAACCCTGATTTTAGGTAATCAGATAGTTTTTTTGGTTACGC
>CAZXIF010000127.1:0-16557 GCA_964640395.1 uncultured Gammaproteobacteria bacterium
TTGTTTTTTGTCTGGTTATCCTTTGTCACGCTCGGATCCGGCAATATTCACAGTACTATCTCGGACAATACCAGTGTCCCGAATAAAATTACCGACACCAACGATGCCGACAAAGTGGGCAACGCCCCATTTGGCAAAGAGAGCCAAACATCGGGCATTAGTGAGGCCATGGGCTGGGTCCAGATGGCCAATTTTGCTATCGCCATCGCCATGCTTTTGGTCGGCGCCAAGACTGCCCAGAAATTAGGCGGCGCGGGCGCCGATATGATTGGCAAAGGGGTCGAGTTTGGTACCACGATCGGCAAATCGCTTACCTCTCGCCCCGCTGCTTTTGTTGGTAAAAAAGCTCTCGTGGGAGCTGGCGCGGCCGCCTGGTATTTTGGCAAAGGCAATCAGTTAGTCGATTACGGCAAACGTCAGTATGCCGGTTTTCAAAAATGGCGCCATGACGATGGTTTTGTTCCAAAGTTGAAAGCGAGAATGGTTTTAAATAAAGACACTGGACAAATGGAACATGAAAAAGCTGAAGATGGCACCTTGAGGTACGATGTAGTTAGAAAACAAAAACTCAACGAAGCGACCGGCAAGATGGAAGATACCAATGAGCTGGAGTACGAACTGGGCGCCGATGGCAAACCGGTTCGTCAAAAAAGAAAGTTCGATCGTTTGCAGCGGTTTATGAGTCGTCGCGCCATATCTGATATTGAAAGCAAAAAATTACTTGAAAAAACTGAAAAAGATCGCGATGTTACCATAGATATAGCTAAAAAGAGAGTAAAAGGTGCCCCAAAGCACTGGTTTCAAGATGAAGGTGAAAAAGGAGTCGATGCCATGGATCGCATACGCCAGGGCATGCTAGAAGGAGAAGAAGAACGTTCCGCTGCCAAGACTGCGGAATTTAAACCTCTTGGTAAAAATCTAGTTTTAGATAACGCCCGCGTTCAATTCGATAAGGGTCAGTTAAAATTAAGCGACGATAGAATGGCTGATATGATTGCCGCGCATAAAGCCAAAGCAGAATTAGGTGGCGCTATTGGCAAGCGAATTGAGGAAGAAGCCATGAAAAATTTTAAAGATTCAAAAGAGGGGAGAACAATTGTCGGTCAGAGCATTGCTGAGGAGAAGCGCGCGCATCACGCGGGTGAAGATATTGAAATATTAAAAACCGTGCTAACTAAATCGTTCAATGAAACCAAAGCAGGACAGCATGCAACCGAAGCCGAAGCCCACGCGAAAAACATTAAAGAAGGTTTCCAAGCCGAAGAAGAGCTGCGCGTCATGAAGGCTCAATTAAATATTTTTAAGGGTAATCGAACGCAATTTGATAAAATGTTAGCTGCCAACAAAGCCGCAGCTGCTGCGGCTGGAAAACCCCTTTCGGAAAAAGACCTAAAAAAACAAACCTGGAATCAGATCAGAGACAGCAAAGACCCCAAAGACATCAAACAAATGTCAGGTTTCTATGCTGCTCAAGGCAAAGCTCTGCGTGATAATAAATACAATCTGTATCGAGGCAAACAGCAGGGCTTAGTGGAAGACGCCGAACAGGCTATGATCTTAAAATTTGATAACGCTAGCATTGCGGCTCAAGAATCGATCGTAGAAGGTAGGATGAAGACAATTCGCGGTATGGGCCGTGAACAGCTTGTCAAAGCATTTAAAGGTCTAAATGATCATATGGCCACAAGTGGTGGTGATGAAGAAGAAAAAGAAGACGATCGTTATTGGCTGGAAGCCTTGATGCGCCACGGTTTCGATTCTAACTCTGTGGATGATTTGCAGAAAGCAATTTGGGAATCAACCTTAAATGAAGACGAAAAGAAACAATATCAGAATTCCGGAGGTAAAATAGAAGGTAGCAAAGAGTATCTGCAAGAAATGATGGCAGATTATGTGGCAAAAAATTCAGGCATGGATACTAAGCAAGTAAAAGCAATGCTTGAACGTGCTGCCAGACCCCATGGCTCAGGCGGCTCACCATCTATTCCTGCCAACCATCATCAAACAGTTGGCAACGTCTTGAAAAATCATGATTTTACCCCTGAGATGGTAGATCAGCTTCAACGAGGCGAGATTTCTGCAACTCTTGGGCAAAAGCTTGAGCAAATGCGCCGTACCATTGATGACAGTCTTGATTTAAAACACTTGGGTATTGACAGCGCCGATGCGTTGCAAAAAGCAATTCGCTCTGCTGATAAAGAGGTTCTAAACAAAATAAAATCCGGATTAAAAAATAAATAATTACTATTGATTTATTGTATGGCTAAAAGTGCTGAACGCGGAGATAGATTATCATTCACCGAACGTCTTGAGCTTAACAATCAAACCAGTCCACCGCTTTGGACTAGTATGGATAGGGGTAAAATGAATAAGATTGATAAAGGCGAAGGTGGTTTAGGTCGTGCCTTAGGATGGGATAACATCACTACCGATCGGTCCAAAATTCAAGACTGCATGTTGATAGCCGCCACTGGTCGGGATATTCCTTTTATCCACACTCAACATCGCATCAATGAAATTGTGGAGGCCGATGTAGTATTTAATAAGACAGCTATTGAATGGAGAGATAAAGAAGGAAACATACGAAAGGGTACTATCCGCACCTTTACCGGCGGCGCTAGTGAACCCGGTGATCAGCTGTCACCAATTTTTAATCATCTACGAAAAAAGGAGGATTTACTAGTGACTATTGAGCCTAGTGAGCCTATTGAGGGGGAGAAAAATCCTGTCATTGATCTGCGTCAATTGGCTCAGCTCTTAAAAATGAAAGAATTTAATCGTCGCAGACTCGGCCGCTGGCGTATGGACGAAGCCGAACTTCAAAAAAAGTTTTTTTTGGGAGAAGAGTTGATCGTGACTATACCCAAACCAGATGGCGGTATTGCCAAGATAGATTTTTGGAAAGATTGTCCCATTGATAAATTATACGTAGATGAGTTGCGCAATCCGGCCAGGCGCGAGCTTGATATGGAACGTTATTTAAAGGTACTCCGTGAAAATCGCTTAGGCTTTCAAAGTATCGTCGAACGTAAAGAGTTAGCTACGGGTGGCTGGCAAAAACATCATGCCCAGAACAGTGGTCAAGCCATATTCGCCGAAATTTTATTTGAACGATTGCCAGCAAATGACAACGCCATTGCTCAATCTGGTACCGCTGACCACGTCGCGCCTCCCAAAGGTCTGATTGAAAAAGAAGGTTTGGGCATCCCAGTTCCAGAATCATTATGTATTGATGTTGGTCTTGGCGATCTTGGCAAGCAAAACAAAGGGTTCAATGGTAAGACCAACCCCCAAGAAATTGGTGGTTTCAATGAAGTGACAGGTACCACTGATTATATTACTAGAAGCCTGATTGCCAGACACCGCAAATCCGTCGACGAGTGGCGCTCCCATGATCAAGGTGATCGCCGTATTTCGGCCGCCGCTATCTGCCTGTCTAAAGATGAGAAGGCCCAGGTAAAATCTGAATTGGTTAATTTTAAAGAATCAACCAAAGAGGGCACAAAAATGGTGGAAAATGATGTGAAAAGAGAAGTGAATGTAGTGTATATCGGTGGGAAAAATAAGGACGGTAATATTTATAAAGGTTTGCACAGTACCCATGATTTTGCCATGTTGGAAGGACGCGGTTTTGCCCTGACCGATGACGAAGCCAGCGACAAGCTTATTACCGATATTATCGGTCCATGGATTTCTGGTAGTCAACCCAAGGATTGGCTCATGTGTTTGGCTGGTGCGGCCGGCGATCAATTAGGCTATACCAAACAGAATGCTATTGCAGCCCAAGGAGGAGATTGGTCCAAATCAAAACCGCCCTTTATTTTAATGATACCATGTCTTGATATTAATAAATTTGAACAGGAAAAAGACTGGGAAATTACCATGCAGCCTTTTGCTTCGGTTAATCAATTGATTGATTATATCAATCGTCGCATTAGATTAGGTCATGTTCTAGGGTGTCCAAAAGAAGAACCAATCTCTGGTTTTACTGGCCTCACCAAAGAAGAAATGCAAGTAATTGAGGACGAGCCACCAGTTTCCGAACCACCAGAAATAGAAACCGAACTCAGCCGTATCCCCGTTGAGCATATTAATGAATACGCTTCCTTACTTACCGCTGCCTTTGGTGATCTTGCCGAGCAGATGATTGAGAAATATTTGCAGGACGGATATGACACAATGATTGATACCGGACCTGCCGGATTTAGACGAATGAGTGATTATCTAAAAGAACAAATTGGTCGTTTAGATACGAGTTTTGAAACTGTCTTAATGAAGCTTACCAAGCAAACAAATCGCACCAAAGCCGCCGATGCAATCTTAAAAATATTTACCGAATTGTCTGATACCGGTAAAAGAGAATTAACCGACAAAATGAAAGCCTCACGCGCTGCCCAGAAATAACCAGTAGATTATAATCATTCTATGGCCGAATTATACTTCCCTCAAGCCACACTCCTGACCACACTTGATGCACTGGCATCGGTGCCGACTCTTCAGGAACAATGGCGCAAAAAAGTTAAGAGTCAGAATTTATCGCCCATCGCGGACGCGGTTATTTTTCAGCTCTTTTCTCCGAAACAAGAAGTTGATTTTATCGCCTTGAGTGATTTTTTTGACTTTTTAAAAGATAATCAGGATAGTGGTGCTGAGTTCTCTAGTGACCAGCTTGGTGCGTTATCGTCAGACCCTGCCCAGCTAGGTGATCATTTGTTTCAGCGCTATGTGGCCAATACTATTGTACAGGCAGTGGTTCAGTCTGATGTGGATCGGGCCATCGTGCTCCGGAATTACTTAGAGAAACAAGTCATGAATGATCTCACTAAAGTTAGTCAATTATTCGGCCAAGAGATAGCCGTTTTTTACGAACGGGGCTATATTATACTAGCTAATTATTTCTTCGCCAACCTTAGTGATGGGGTCATGCTGTCTTTTTTAACGACTGATTTGGTAGTCAAAGCTTTCCAGTTGAAATGTAATATCGAAGAAGCCATTCGTCGTTTTATTGATTACTTTAGGGATGTTACGTATCGACACGAATATGCGCTCGACTTCGCCGGGGCGCTCGGTAATAATCAGACCCTGTTAGTGAAAAGTGCTGCCGGTGAAAAGCTGACCGTAAGTTACTGGATTGATTCGTTCAGAGCATTTTCCAAAAATGCTTTTGGTGGAATTGATTTATTAAATTTTTTAAATGAAAAGCAAACGACGGCCAAATTAACCGGCGACCAAAAGGATCTGATACGACAGTTGTTAGAATTGTACACTCATCTGATCAATGGTTTTCTTACGGCCCCGGGTGGAGATGTTGACGCCGTCATACGTTTAGCTGATCGTTTAGATACCGTTCCAAGCCCGCGCAGTATTGTAGAAGCCGAACAGATACTTAATCCGCCACAGGATTGGGAGACTATTCTGTCTCTGCCATTATCCGAAGAACAACAGCTCGCCATCGGGGAGTGGTTTGGTAATTTTTTTGATGACAAGGGAGTGAAAGCTGCTTTACAAGACAGACTTGGTAATTTAGATTTAGAAACCGAACCGTTTTTGAGTAATGTCCTCTGCCTCAATGGTATCTTTGAGGGTTTCTTCCCCGAAGCGGGTCCGCTCGTATATTTTGATGAAGCCACCGAAAAATTTGTCTGGGACCTGAATTAAAGAAATAATTTCGATTCTATGGCAGTGTCACCTGATCCAACCATCCTCATCAAAAAGTCTGACGGCACCACCGAGCGGGTATCTTTGGCAGAGTTTAAATTGCGCCAAAAAAACCCACCACCCAAACCAGCTCCACCAGTAGCGCCCTCTGTACCTGCGCCCCTGACTAAAACCGACACCTCTTCTTTATTAGAAGAACCCGCTCCAGCACTTCCACTAGGCACCAAGCTAAGCGACGACCGCTCCGATCAGGTAGATGCTATCTTAAAAAAATTGTCATTTTCCGTTGCCCCTGACCTGGCCAACCGACTACGCAGCCTAGTCCAACTACGCCTCAAAGATATTCGCAGCGCCGAAGATACCAAAGCCTTTGCCGTACGCCCGATTGCCACCGGGGGCCTCGGCCTGGATGAAGTTGCGGCCAACGAATTAGTTAAGTTGTCCGGCGCCGAACGTCATGAGGTTCAGTTGCCAAAAGCGCTGCGTAATGCCCCACTAGTCCCTACCGCCAGCGCAGTGAACCTTCCCGTTGCTTACCACGCTGCCGGCTTGCCAACCGTTACCGCTGCCACGAGACCTCCCCTTGAACCCCTCCTTGTTGAAAGGAGGGGAGATAGCGATCCCCTCCCTTTTCAAAAAGGGGAGGGTAGGGTGAGGTCTCGAGAGGATCAATCCACATTCCAAAAACCGACCCCAATCAACTTGCCGATCAGCGAAAAATTCAAACTCAACACCTCAGCCGTCAAAATCAAACCTATCACCCTCGATATTTCAGTCCCGTCGGTCTCGATGGGTCCGCTCGAAGAATTGGCCGCCCTGACCATCACCGATTTTCGTCGTTTAGCGTCTGATCCCCAAGCAGCCACTATCAAGCTAGCCCAAAAATTTACCGATTTAAAAGACGAATCAATCATTTTATATTTTCAAGCCGTTGAAGCCTGGCGCACCAGCCCTTTGTATCAAGAGTACAGCAACTCCCTCATCAAATCACTGGCCGACAACCAACCTCTGGATATGTTGCTCCGTGATAAAAAATCCATCCACCTCACCGAACTCACCGCCCTC
This sequence comes from uncultured Gammaproteobacteria bacterium, assembly GCA_964640395.1. Classification (GTDB taxonomy): domain Bacteria; phylum Patescibacteriota; class Patescibacteriia; order Magasanikbacterales; family GWA2-37-8; genus CAZEDL01. Next base: position 6,724 of record CAZXIF010000127.1, read on the forward strand.
GTTGAATTGGAGAAACAGTTACATTGAAACAGGATACACGATACACGTAAAACGATACAAATCGTATCGTGTATCGTATTATGTGTATCATGTATCGTCATTCACTATGGATCAATTCGTCGTCCCCCAATTTATCGACGTGGAAGACAAAATTTTTGGCCCCGTCACCACGCGCCAATTTATTATTTTATTAGTGGCCGGACTAATTGTATTTATTGTATTTAAACTCACCGACACGGCTTTGTTTATTTTTTTGACACTTATCATCGGTGGCTTTGCCCTGACCCTCGCCTTTATCAAAATTAACGGCCAATCATTTCACTACTTCATATTAAACATCGTGCAAACCTTGCGCTTACCAAGTCGCCGCCTGTGGTTTAAAAAATATGAAACAGCTGAGTTAAAAGAACTAATCAACGCCATGAAACTCCCCGATGTCGATCCACCCGAGCCCCACAAAGCCTCGTCATCGCGAAGAATTCGTGACCTGTCACTGATGGTAAATACGGGGGGATATTATAAAGGAGAATAAAAATCCCCGCTTGGTCCTATCGGACACTCCCGTTTTAATTGTATTAGGAAGGTCGGGCGCTGTGCCACGTCGAATGACTGTGGGGGTAGGGGTGGGTTGGTTTCCCCTCTTTTCCCATGCGAATGGATTGACCCTGAGGGGTCTGACAAGGAGGGGCGAGGGGAGGTAGTTGATCGAGAAGCAAACGACCCCACCTCGCCTCCCCTTGTAAAACCCCTCAGGGTTATCCACTCGCGTGGAAAAAGGGAGGAACCATGCCAAACGAACAATCCGTGTAATCCACACTCACAATCCGTCTAAATCCGTGTATGAAAAACAAAGCCGCCGCTAAAAAAAAGAATTCCTTTGTCTCCGCCCAGCGCCATCTTTTGATTGGCGAAATTAAGAATGACACGGTCGTGATGAAAGATGGCACACTCCGAGCCGTACTCCTGGTATCGAGTATCAATTTTGCCCTGAAAAATGAAGATGAACAAAATGCCACTATTTCGGCTTATGTCGGGTTTCTCAACTCGTTGGATCACCCGCTCCAAGTACTCATCCAGTCGCGCAAGCTCTATATCAAACCCTACCTGGATAATTTATTAGTCAAAGAACGCGAACAAAATAACGAATTACTGCGCGCCCAAATAGCCGACTACCGCTCATTTGTCGCCGAATTAGTAAGCCTCAGTGAAATTATGAGTAAACAGTTTTACGTCATCGTACCCTATGACCCCCGCTCCAATAAACAAAAAAGTTTTTGGTCGCGCCTCGGCGATGTCGTCAATCCAGTCTCACTCGTGAAATTAAAAGGTGAGCGTTTCTTGAAGCGTAAATACGACCTCGACATGCGCGTCCGCCAGGTAGAAAGCGGCCTATCGAGCATCGGCCTCACCGTCGCCCGCCTCGACACCCCCGCCCTCATTGAATTGTATTACTCCACCTACAATCCCGATATCGCCCAGACCGAACACCTGCCACCCTTGGATCAGATACAGGTGGAAGAAACCTAGTCATTAAAACATAAAAGCATGAAAACATTAAAACAAAAAGTGATTGGTAATAGTCGTACACTGCTTTTATGCTTTAATGTTTTCATGTTTTAATGAGGCTATGGCTTTCAAACCATCATTCCTAAAAAAAGACGCCACCACCGAGAAGGGACGCCTGGCTGCCGAACAAGCCGAGCTCAAAGCGCGCTCAGCCAGCGAGTCGATTACTCTTGAAGAAGAGAAAATCTATCGCGAGGGTGTTGTTTCGATTCGGGATCTTATTGCCCCCGCGGCTTTTAACGTGGAATCAAGTTTTGTGCAGCTCGGTTCGATTTTTTGCCGCACGATTTTTATCGTCTCTTATCCACGCTATATCTCGGTGGGCTGGAGCTCGCCCATCATCAGTCTCTCGTTGCCCATGGATATTAGCATGTTTTTTTACCCGATTAATTCCGCCATCATTTTAAAACAACTCAAAAATAAAGTCGGCGCGTTGCAAGCTCAGCTCTCCTCCGATCACGACAAAGGCGCCCCCCGTGACCCGCTCCGCGAAACTGCTCTCCAGGATATTGAGCAGCTGCGCGATAGTCTAACTCAAGGCGTCGAACATTTTTTCCAATTTGCTTTCTACGTTACTATTTACGCCGAAAATAAAGAACGTCTCGATCAAATTTCCGCCGATATCGAAAGTATTTTTGGCGCCAAGCTTATCAGCAGTCGCAAAGTTCTCTTCCAAGCCGAACAAGGCTTCAATTCCACCTTGCCGCTCTGCGACGATGAACTCATGATTTCGTTCAACTTGAATTCCTCGCCCATCGCCGCGTCTTTCCCCTTCATCTCCGCCGAACTCACCAGCGACAATGGCATTCTCTACGGCATCAATCGCCACAACAATAGTCTGATTTTATTCGATCGTTTCTCTTTGCAGAATGCCAACATGGTCGTATTCGCTACTTCCGGCGCCGGTAAAAGCTATACTATCAAACTAGAAATTCTCCGCAGTCTCATGATGGGTGTTGACATTATCATCATCGACCCCGAAATGGAATACAAACATCTCTCCGACGCGGTCGGCGGCACCTATATCAATATTTCGCTGTCCTCCGAAAGTAAAATTAATCCGTTTGACTTGCCTCGTCCGGTCGGCCAGGATATTTCGACCGAAGACATTATCCGCGGCGCCGTCATCACCGTGAAAGGGCTCCTCCGTATTATGTTTGGCGGCCTCTCGGCCGAGCAGGATTCCGTACTCGATCGCGCGCTCATCGAAACCTACGCCAAGAAAGATATTACCCCCGACGCCGATCTGGCTACCGTCGAGCCGCCGATCATCCAAGACCTGGCCGAAATTCTGGAAGGTTTAGAAGGCTCGGGCGAGTTAATTATTAAATTAAAAAAATATACCGAAGGCACGTTCAGCGGGTTGTTCAATTCACCGACCAACGTTGACATGAAGAATCAGTTAGTCACCTTTAGCGTACGCGACCTCGAAGATGAATTACGCCCCCTGGCTATTTACGCCATTGTGAACTATATTTGGAATGTGGTCCGCTCCGAGCGCAAGAAGCGTATCTTGGTCATCGACGAAGCCTGGTGGCTCATGCAACACGAGGACTCAGCCCGCTTTATCTACGCTCTGGTCAAGCGCTGCCGCAAATATTACCTTGGTGTCACTACCATCACCCAAGATGTCAACGACTTTTTGAAATCACAATACGGCCAAGCGATCGTGACCAGCTCCGCCCTGCAGCTCTTGATGCGTCAATCTTCCGCCGCGATTGATACGATTCAAAAAGTGTTCCTCCTCACCGACAGCGAAAAATATTTACTGCTTGAAAGTGGAGTAGGGGAGGGCATATTTTTTGCCGGCTCCAAACACGCCGCTATCAAAGTCGTGGCCTCCTACACCGAAGATCAGATCGTCACCACCAATCCCCAACAACTATTGGAAATCGAAAAAGCCAAGAAAGATTTTGAAGCGCAGGGCGGACAATAGTCATTTACCAATCATTACGTCATTTCTAATTTCTAATTCCCGTTGTATGTCTCTACGTCTTCGTCTATTCATCATCATCGGCATCCTAGCTCTCGGCCTCTTGGCCGTCAGTCTGTTTTTAGTCCTAAAAAATAAACAACTACCCACGACACCAATCGATACAAATCCGGTCGGTACGCCCAGCAATTTGCCCCCCGGCACCACCGTTATCGATAGTAGTAATTTCAACACCGGACTCGCCGGCAGCAGCGCCGTAGCTACGCCCATACCAGCTGGTTTAGCAGTCAAGCCGATATCCCAGGAAGAATCAATAAAAAAAGCCGTCCAGCAACTGGCCAAAATTTTTATTGAGCGTTTCGGCAGTTATTCTACCGACAGCAATTTTTCCAATATCAACGAAGTCCAAGCCCTGGTCACGCCGACCCTCTGGGAGCGGATCAAGCCCAAAACCGCCGCCCCAGCCACTGGTCAATTTGTCGGTGTCACCACCCAAGTCATAACCATGGAAATTACCAAGTATGAGGCAGACAAAAGCGCCGCTATCACTCTGACAGCCATACGCAGTGAAAATAAATCCGGGCAAGAAACTCGCACTCAAAGCATCGCCAACGTTACTATGGTCAAAAGCGGCAACAATTGGCTGGTCGATAGCTTCGCCTGGTCGAAATAGATCTCCTCTCCTCCACACGTGTCCACCATAGCTTTAGCGAAGGTGGAGAGGGGAGGGTAGGGTGGGGTCTCGTCGGACAGAACAATTCTCTATGCTGAGGCTAATAATTACTTTCTTCAAAGACCGGCTCTTCCCGGTTTTTTGTTTAGGTTGCGGAATTGAGGGTGTCTGGTGTTGTGAAGCCTGTGAAACTACGCTGCGCCCCGCCAAACAACAAAATTCACCCACACACAACCAGCCATCTGCGTTAACCGGCGTAAGTTCTCTGCTGGAATTTCGAGACGGGGAGCTGGTTGCCAAACTAATTCATAGCTACAAATACCAACATATTCGTGAATTGGAATCGCTGTGGCAGCGAATAACGCAAAAAAGCATTAGTTCTGGCTGGCTTAACTCAACGTACGGACTCCTCTCTTCCGCAGAGGAGAGGTTGGGGAGAGGTCTCGACATATCATCAATCACCATAATCGCGGTACCGCTCCACCCTCGTCGCCAACGTGAGCGCGGGTTTAACCAAGCCTTTCGTCTGGCCGAAATAATCGCCGCTGAACTGAGGCTGTTCACGGGGCACCCCTATCCTTTGTTGCAGAGCGGCCTAACCAGAAATATCTATACCAAACAACAAGCCCGTCTCGATAAAATCGCCCGTCAGTCCAATCTTCAGGAAGCTTTTACGTGGTCAGCTAGTACCCCGCCGCCGAGCCACGTATTACTCGTCGATGACGTTTACACCACCGGGGCCACGCTCGAAAGTGCCGCCCAAGCACTCATAGCGGCTGGTACCAAACAGGTCTGGGGCATCACTCTAGCCCGAGCGGTTTTTTAAATACAAACCGAAGCGATAATTCCCCTCATCTTGGTGACAAAAGCCTCCTCCGTAAACTGTGCCGCTCGTTCATAACACGCCACTTCCATAGCCGCCGCGCTCTCCGGCGTAAGCAGGCGAATAGCCGCGATCAAATCTGCCGCGCTCGGATTCACCGGCAAGAGCAAGCCATTTTTATTTGGTTCAATTATTTCCAACAATCCACCTTCAGCCACCCCAATCACCGGTTTTCCGGCCACCATCGATTCTACCGCCGTCATCCCGAAATCTTCTCGGATCGGAATATAAATCGTGGCCAGACACTCACCCAGATACTGCAACAACTCAGCGTCACTTATCCACCCCAGGATAGTGATATTATCGTGTCCGGCAGCCAGGATTTTTATCCTCTCCAACTCCGGACCACCAGAGGCCACCACCAATTTTTTATCCGGCATTTTTGTAAAAGCCTCCACGATTAAAGCCACCCGCTTTACATCATAGAGTCGTGCCCAAGAAAAAAAGTAATCTCCCCGACCAAGATTTTTAAAAAGCAACGTATTGCAAGGTGGGTAGGCTACTACCGATTCCAAACCCAAATATTTTTTAATCCGCGCTGCTGTATTGTCCGAATTAGTCACGATCAGGTCAAAGCGTTTGGCCAGCGCCCCAAATCGCCAGCGGTTAAACGCGGCAAACGGTACGAACAATATTTTTTTCCACAGCGGGTACGAATCCAGGCGGTCCCGGTAGCGGTCATACAGGTGAGCCGGAGGAGTATGCATATAGGCAATATTTTTTTTATGTCGCGCCCGCAGCAGAGATACAAGACAATCTCCACTATAAATAACCACATCATAATTCTGGATAAATTTTGTTTTAAACAAAAAAGCCAACTGAACTTGCAGATACCTAAAACCCGGCAAACGCGACCAGGCCGATTCTTTGAAAAGTTCAATCGTCTTTATTCCCTCCAACCGGGGATCAAAAGCATCCGCGGCGATAAACGCCGTGGCAATATCCGCCCCCAGCCCCTTGGCCAGACTGATTACCAAGCGTTCACCGCCGCCTCTGTACAGGAAGTAATCGTGAAGTATAATGATACGGGGGGTTGCGTGATTCATAGAGAATAGTATGAGTATAGGCTAAAAATAAGAGCCTAGCAACCCTATCTGACTGGCCTTTGTCTGCTCCAGAAACCTATGGTAGGATGGGGTCTGGTCGTTGCTCCCCCAATTTCTAATTTCCATTTTCTAGTTTCCAGCACCTATGTCCCACCCCATCGCCCTAATCACCGGCGCCACCTCCGGCATCGGCCACGCCACTGCCCTCAACCTAGCCGTCCACGGCTACGATCTTATTTTAATGGCCCGCCGTGCCGACCGCCTCGACGAGATAGCTAAAAATATTAAGAAAAAATATAAACGCGAATCATTCTTAATCGTCGCTGATGTTCGTGATAAAAAAATAGTCGCGGAAAAGATTTCCGCCCTCCCCAAACGCTGGCAAAATATTAACGTGTTAGTAAACAACGCCGGTCTCGCTCTCGAACGAGTTCCGATTCAAGACGGCAACATCGACGATTGGGACACCATGATCGACACCAATCTTAAAGGCCTGCTCTATGTGACCCACGCCGTCCTACCTTTTCTCAAACGCCGCCCCGGCAACCAAATTATCAACCTCGGCTCCATCGCCGGCAAAGAAGTTTATCCTGCCGGCAATGTCTACGTCGCCACCAAGCACGCGGTGGTCGCGCTCAGCCAAGCCATGCGCATGGATTTATTGCCGCTCGGTATCAAAGTCACGGCCATTAACCCCGGGCATGTCGAGACCGAGTTTGCCACGGTGCGTTATAAAGGCGATCAGTCCAAAGCCAAAGCGGCTTATCAGGGTTTTACCCCGCTCCGTCCCGAAGACATTGCCGAAGCCATTTACTTCGCGGTCTCCCGCCCACCGAATGTGACGATCAATGATCTCGTGATTATGTCGACCGCTCAGGCGGCGTCTGGGGTGATTTTAAAGAAATAATATGCCATTTGATTTCAGACTCTTAACTATCGAGAACATTCGTCAGGGAGCATACCAGACTGAACTTCCTGAACTCTATCAATTACGTGGCTTGATCGAAAATAACGCTAGCCACGATCACGACGACGTCTTTGAGCACAATCTACGCACCGCCACAGCGCTCGAGACATTGTTAAATCAGAGCAATCAGCAGATACAAGCTAGTCTGGGAGAATCAGTTGGTTGCTTTACTGGCGGACAGATTCTATGGCTCGCTGGCCTATTTCATGATATTGGTAAAGCGCGTACTGAAGTACGTGACGGAGAATATAACCGTTTTCCCGGGCATGAATCTTCCGGAGCAGAAATATTAAAATCCATGCTGACACGTTTTGGTTTGGCAACAGCCGTGGCGGAGCGATTGATATACTTGGTTGGTGAGCACGGTGTATTACATCAAGAATATGGAGCTGGTCCAGAATCTTTTCAGAAAAAATGGCTAGAAATTTATACCCACTATCCAGCAATTATTTTAGAATTAGTGTTACTTACAATCGCGGATACCGCTGGAGCCAACACGCCCAAAAATAATCAACCGGCTCAGGAAATAAAAATTGAATTTTTTAAACACCTACTCCAAAAGATAGTGGTAGGGTAGTAGTTGATAAAAATAACCAAGGTTTGACAAGAGCAGAGTCCCTAGATACACTAATCTTAATAACTCGTACCAAAATTATATGTTCTTAAAATTTACTACAACCTATAATTTGGAAGGAGCCTGGTATGTGGCCTATTGCCTTGAGTTAGGGGTAACTTCACAAGGCAAAAGTTTGGAAGAGGCCGAACGAAATTTGCGTGAGGCTATCGAGCTTTATGTGGAAGATGTTCCGTCCGAAGAACTAGCACGGTTCACTCAGCATCCCTTGATTCGCACGCTTGATCTCAATGTGGTCTAATGGTATGTCTAGTCATAAAAAAAATCCTTCACTGTATCTGGTGAGGGATAAATTTTTATATATGTCCCACCTTAAATTTTTTAAAAATATCTCCAAACACGACGTCGCCAGTGCCGGTGGCAAAGGCGCGTCGCTCGGCGAACTAACCCAAGCCGGCATCCCCGTCCCGCCAGGCTTCGTTATCCTCGCCAGCGCCTTCGATCGCTTTGGCGATACATCAAAAGTTAAAGCCGCGTATGATGGCTTCACTCCGCTCCGCCCGGAGGACATTGCCGAAGCCATCTATTTTGCGATCTCACGTCCGCCGAACGTGACGATCAACGATCTCGACATTATGCCGACTGCTCAAGCGGCCTCAGGAGTTATTTTTAAGAAAGGTTAGAATTTTGAGTTATATGGAAACTAATATTTTTGGCCATCCCGTACAGTGGGAGTGGACCATGAAGAAATTAAACACTCCGTTATCAGTATCAGCCTATCCGATCGGCACGTCCCTAGGCCAGAAAGTTTTTGGTTTTCCCGCCTCCATTCAATCTACCTGGTATGACCATGGCGATATTTATTTTGACGAGGAAGAAATAAAATTGATCGAGGATTTTATTCGTTATAAATTAGATCAAGACCCCCGCTATCCACAATTGATCGCTGAATACATTTTTACCTTAGCCAAAAAAATACAACAACAAAAAATACCGACTGACAAGTTAAGTGGCCTATCCTTGCCGCAACTGATTGCTTTATTTAAAAAAGAACGATCGCTCTTTCTTCAGATGCTTGGTTTCATGAGTTATCGTGGATCGGTGCAAATGGGGGATGTTTTAAGAAATAAATTAAACGCCTTAGTGCTTACTAAATTGGCCAAGCGCCAACGCTTGGATCAGCAGGAAAAATATCTGGAAAAACTAAGTATCCCGTTATACTCAAGCATTGTTGCCGAAGAAAAAGAATTTTTGCTCAAACAATCATTAATTTTTATAAAATCAGATCAAATTCACCAACAAAAAATAATTGAGCAATATCAAGATCATTTTGGTTCCTTAAATTATCACTGGTTTGTGGGAGTTCCCACCTCTAGTGCTACTGTGCGAGAACGATTGATACGATCTGCTCTGGTAGCTAAACAAGAACTGTTTGCTATAGTTCAACAAAAAATTAAAGATAAACAGACGATTACTAGAGCGATTAGAGAGCTTAAGTTAAATCGATCAGAAAAAGAATTGCTAAACAACTATCGAACCTGGCTCTATCTGCGCACCTTCATTAAGGATAATATTAATCTAGCTGCGTACAAATTATTACCTATTTTAGATCAAGTGGGTAGCCGACTTCATTTAGAGGCAGGACTTGTCCCATTTTTTACCCTTGAAGAAATTGATAATATAGAAAAATATTCCAAACTTGAAATAAACGAAAAAATTAATACTCGTCGTCATGGATTTAGTGCTGGCATTATTCATCGTCAATTTTTAATGCGCGCGTTTAGTACATCTCGTCCCGTTAGCCAATTGGATGTGTCTGAAAAAACTATCAAAGGGTCCATCGCTTATAAAGGAATCATTCGAGGAATAGTAAGGGTCATACATTCTCCCGAAGAGCAGGCAAAATTACAGACCGGTGAAATTTTAGTCACCGCGATGACTACTCCCGACCTGTTATCAGCCATGAACCGAGCGGCAGCCTTTGTCACTGACGAGGGGGGTATTACCTGTCACGCTGCCATTGTCGCCCGAGAAATGCGTAAGCCTTGTGTCATCGGTACCAAGATCGCGACCAAGATATTTAAAGATGGCGATTTGATTGAAGTCGATGCTAACACAGGTATTGTAAGAATAATACCTAAGGGGACTTAAATAAATAACAACTTCAACTCCCTCTCGGTTTTATCGTATAG
>CAZXIF010000128.1:0-11719 GCA_964640395.1 uncultured Gammaproteobacteria bacterium
CGCTACCAAGGCAAGCCGCCGTTTTCACATGTAATGTCATAAATGTATGGAAGTAACCGTGCGACGAGTACAAGATGTGGCCGGAGCGGAGCAATTGTGGAACCAATTTTCTTCTAAAAAAACCATTTTTAATGATTGGAATTTTCGGTATTGCTTCTACAAATATTTCAAGTTTGAACTATATTTTTATGTTGCTTCTGAAGAAGGCAAGGAGGTTGGTTTATTACCGCTGCAATTAAATAGTGATACCAAGCAGTTGGAATTTTTTGGAGGGGGTTACATGGAAGACAACCAAGCATTTGTCTTGCCTGGTTACGAGTCAGTTATCGCGCAGTTATATGGGCAGATTAGTTCTCCAGCTCACCTGAGCGACATCGTCGGGGAGGACGCGTTTACCGCTGCTCTACCAGTCGAGGACAATAAGTATATATTGCCGCTGGCCGGTCTCACGAGCTCGGATGATTATATTCAAAATTTTTATTCCTCTGATTCGCGCCAAAGCATGCGCAAAAAGGTGCGTCGCATGGAGAAGGAATCGCTTGAAATCCGCACGAATGAATTGACTGATATTGATTTGCTTTTCGCCTACAATATTGCTTCTTTCCAAGAAGACTCGACTTTTCATTGGCCCTATCGTCAAGAGATTTTTCGAGACCTTTTACAGTTACCCGTGCCAATATTTCTTTTCACTTTTTTGGTAAATGGCAAACCTGAAGCCGTGTCGCTCTCGTGTCAGTATGGTGATTATTATGAATACTTGGCAACGGGAATAAACTACGAAGTTTCCAAATACCTCTCCACCTACGTGAATCTCAAAAATATTAATCAAGCAATTTCAGTCGGCGCCAAGTGGCTCGACGCCGGCGTGCAGGATTGTGGCTGGAAAGAACAGTGGCATTTTTCCAAGGTGCCACAGCATGTTTTTCACAAGGAATAAACCAAATTGTACTCAATTGCTAAAATAAAAATGATATAATACCCCGTAGCTACCTAAACTTTTGCTAAATTTAAACAACTTAAATACATCTTAATTTTAGCAAAATCCTATTTAGAAAGGCGAAGGGGTATAATTTGACAGGGAGGGCGATTTTGCCTATAGTATGAGCCTAATTTCTACTGGTATTTAACTATTATGATGACCATAAAAGAAATCCATAGCCTCGGGCTTAAGATGGCCACTGCCGTTGACCCCCGTGGCCCCAAAGCTGTCCAAAAATATCTCGCTGGGATAAAAAAAGAATTTGACGCTCTGCCGCCCAAGGAGAAAGAATATTTTAATAAAGAACGGCTGACCAATCCCTACATGGACAGTGCAGTCCATTTTGATGATGGGCGTAAGGTGAAGCGGGTGATGGTCGGGATTGATATTTCCGAACCAGAAGTTTTGCTGGCGAGCCAGCTTGAGGAGCGCGGCAAAGACATTGATTTGATTATATCGCACCATCCCCTGGGCCTGAGCCGCGCCATGCTGCAACAAGCCATGGAAGTTTTTGTGGACATGTTTGAAGAAGTAGGCATGCCGCCGCATGTGGCGCAAAAAATTGTCGAAGAACGCTGCAAGGAGATTGAGCGCCGTTTGCATCCAGTGAATCATTATAAGACGCTTGATATTGCCCGCATCTTAAAAATAAATTTAATGGATGCCCATACCTTTACCGACAATTTAGTGCATGATTTTTTGAATAGCTATATTATAAAAAATAAACCAGAAAGATTGGGAGATTTGATGGATTTATTGATGGAGTTACCTGAGTATCAAGAAGCCAAACGCCTGGGCATGGGCCCATTGATGCTGGCTGGGAATCCAAAGAATAAAGTGGGCAAGTTCTTCTTAGAGATGACCGGAGGCACTAACCCATCGCACAAAATTTATGAAATCTTATCACGCGCCGGTATTTCGACCTTAGTAGAAATGCACATTCCCGAGGAGTCGTTTGCCAAAGTAAACGAACAAGGCATGAATATTATTATGGCCGGCCACATGTCCTCGGACTCTCTCGGCATGAATCTATACCTCGACGAACTCGAAAAGAAAGGTATCGAAATCATACCGTGTGGCGGACTGATTCGGGTGAGTCGAAACAACAAGCGAAAATGACGAAATCCGAATGTCGAATGCTAAATAAAATTTCGAAATCAGAATGATTGCGCCGAGAGCAAAAAAGATTTTGAACATAAAATGGGAATTTCGAGAAAAGAATCAAAAGAAACCAGACATTGGTTACGCATGATAGCGTGTGCTGTTCCAGAATTAGAAGAGGAATGTAGGAAGTTCTGGAAAGAAACAACTGAGCTAAATTTGATTTTTTCTGCAATCATCAGGAAGTCAAAGGCTAATTGATTATTGGAAATTAATTCGTCATTCGAAATTCGGATTTCGTCATTCCTACCATGATCTCTCTCCTTCACGGCACCATTATCGATATTTCCGGCAAAGAACTCGCCCTGCTCACCAGTGGGGGAGTTGGCTATAAAATATTGGCCAGCCCCGCCGCTTTAGTACTTTGTCAAGTTGGCCAGCCAGCCACTCTCGCCACGCATCTGGTGGTGCGTGAGGATGCCCTAGAACTCTACGGATTTAAAGATAAGTCCGAATGCGCCCTCTTCAAGCAGTTTATATCAGTTAGTGGCGTTGGCCCCAAAACCGGCCTACAACTCCTGGCTCTCGGCAGCGCTGGTGATATCGCCAACGCTGTAAATCGGGGTGATGTCAGCTATCTCACCGCCGTCAGCGGCATCGGCCAGAAAACTGCCGAGCGCATTATCGTGGAATTAAGGTCAAAACTAAAGGAACAAGGAACAATGAGCAAGGAACAAGACGGTGAAATGATTGGCGACAAGGTTAGCGATGTGATTGACGGTTTAATGAGTCTTGGGTACTCTACCTTTGAAGCTCGCGAAGTAGTCAAAAAGCTTGATACTATAGGCAAAAGCAGCGAACAATTGCTCAAAGAGGCTTTGCAAAGTATACGTTAATATTTCTCTAATCTCAATCTTATTCTTAATACTTACTGTTATGCCCTACCTCATACTCATCCCCGTCTTCATCGTCATATTCGGCCTCCGGATCGTGCAGCAGTATCAAAAAGGCGTGGTATTCCGCTTCGGTAAAATCACTGGTGTCAAAGAACCAGGTTTAAATTGGATTATTCCGTTCATCGATCAAATGCGCAAAGTTGATTTTCGTACCGTGACGCTACCGGTGCAGAAACAACAGACCATCACCAAAGACAATGTCTCAGTCGATGTTTCCGCTGTAGCTTACTATCGAGTAGCCGACGCGGTAAAAAGTATCATCGCTATTGAAAACGTGAGGGACGCCATCAATCAGATCGCGCAGACTTCAATTCGCAATATCGTCGGCAAGTTTCAGCTCGACCAAATCCTCAGCGAACGCGAAACCATCAACCAAGAAATCACCCAAGTCCTCGAAGCGCATACCGCCAGCTGGGGCATTGAAGTCACCCTGGTGGAGATGAAAGACATGGAATTGCCCGAAGGTATGAAACGCGCCATGGCCAAACAAGCCGAAGCCGAACGCGAAAAACGCGCCAAGATCATCGCCGCCGAAGGTGAATTTTTATCTTCACAAAAATTAGCCGATACGGCGGATATTATGCAAGCGCATCCGATCGCTTTACAGCTACGTAATCTGCAGACCATGGCCGAAATTGCCGTTGAGAAGAATTCAACCATTATCTTCCCGGCCCAATTTATGAATACGGTGGCGGAAATTCGACGGTTTATGGCGGAGGAGAAGTAAAAATTCGGTTTTGTATAATGCAAAACAAGGTATACTTATGAATGGTGGAATTAAGTTAAGGTGTTAGCCGGTCTTGGTAGGCTTGCCACCCTGCCGCACGATATTTTTTGCCTGTTTCGAGCGGATCACTGGCTTCATAAATTCCCCGTCCGACGATAATAACATCAGCCCTCTGTTGTATGGCAGTTTCGGGAGTAAGGTATTTTTGTCCCAATCGATCGCCGCCAGCCGTCAGCTGGATACCCGGGGTCATGTTGATAAAACAGGGGTTCTCACTCAATTTTCGTGTAGTAATAAATCCAATCACGAAATCCTCATGATCCTCGGCCATCTTGATCGAAGCGGCCGTATAGTCGCCCTTGGCGAGCGTGCCCTCTGGCGTCATCTCGGCCAGCACCAGCAATCCGCGATTTTTTGGCAGGCCGATCTCTTTGAGCGCCGCAATGCTTCCTGGTCCAGCCACGGTGTGAGTGTTCACGATATCCGCCCACTCCACGATATGGTAGATGCCATCACGATATTGGTGCTGCACTGTATTGCCAATATCGGCAAATTTGCGATCTTCAAAAATCAAAAAGTTGTGTTTTTTAGCCAAGGCTTGCAGTTGTTCGATCAAATCCCAGTCAAAATTATCGACAATATCAATATGCGTTTTAAACAAACAAATCTCCGGCCCCAACGTCTCCGCGAGCTGTAATAATTCTTTTTTAGAGGTCACATCTGCCGCTATGCACAAATTCGTTTTTTTCGTGTCCATTAGCTCCAAGAGTTTTTTAGCGGTTGGGTTGGTACAAACCGCTGCCCGTTCGTGATAGGTCATCATAAAATTATCGCCGCACTGGTTTAACTTGATTTTCTGCAATGAATTGTTTTACCGCCATTACCGTTTCCACGCTTAATTTTTGGGCCTTTTCCAGGGTTTCTAAAATCTCACTAATCGTTACCACCGAGTGCAGGCGATAGCCTTTCTCTTCCAAGTTTTTCTTACCTCCCTGCTCGCGATCAACCAGCACCACAATATCCTTCACTACCAATCCTTCGGTTTCAAGCGGTAGTATCGTTTCAAATACGCTCGTTCCGCTCGTCACCAAATCTTCAATGATCAAAACGTTTTGACCAGCTTGATAGGAACCCTCAATATTCTTGCTAATCCCATAATTCTTTTTTTCCTTCCGTCGCATTACCATTGGTATATTGTGAGCAATCGAGATAGCGGTCGCGAATGGTAAGGCGGTGTACGGCACTCCGCACACTAGGTCAGGGGAAAGGACTGCCACTTTTTGCCACATTATTTCCGCCACTTCTTTGAGAATTTCCGGATAAGAAATAGTCGTTTTTAAATCCAAATAGATCGGAGAAATAATGCCGCTGACCAATTTAAATTGACCAAATTTCACCGCTTCAATATCGTATAGTTTTAAAATCAATTCAGTTTGGGTCATACATTATTTTATAGTAAATACAGTATCATCTAGGATCGTCGCGATCGGCCAGCCCGTTAGCGTTCGCCCGGAAAAAGGCGACCATCCACACTTGGTTTTGAGACTAGCGTCTTGAATAGTTTTGGTCGCGTTCAGGTCAACCACTACCCAATCGCTAGTTTCAGGCAAATTAAATATAGTTTGGGGGTTAGTATGCGTGAGTTCTACGATTCTACGCAAGGATATCATGCCTTCATGATAAGCGTTGATTAATAAGGGCAGCATAGTTTCAATGCCTGGTACGCCCGATGGTGATCCCGGGTAAGCCACGTTTTTTTCTGCGAGAGTATGTGGGGCGTGATCAGTAGCAACTGTGTCGATCGTCCCATCCAGTACCGCCTCCCACAGCGCCGCTTGGTCAGCCGCTTCCCGCAGCGGAGGGTTCATCTGCGCTTTGGCTCCGAGGCGGTCATAATCATCGCTCGTCAGAAATAGATGGTGCGGAGTCGTTTCGGCAAATACCTTGATGCCCGATTTTTTCGCCTGGCGGAGCAACTCCATCTCTGCCGCTGTACTCGTATGCAAGACATAAATAGTATTTTTGTATTCGGTTGCTAACTCCAACGCCGATTCGAGCGCTCGCGCCGCGGCTAGTGGCGAACGGATAAGCGAATGGTCGGCGAGCGTCGGATGTGGGAAAGTGGTTTTATTTTGTTCAATCGTCGCTTCATCTTCAGCATGCAGAGCCAGTGGTAAATTCAGCTCCGTCGACAGGGCAAATAATCTGCGTTGATCGTCGCGATTTTTTACCAGCAGATTGCCGGTGCTCGACCCCATAAAAACTTTGCTGCCAATGATATTTTTGTCCGCCCGCGCCTGACGAATCTCTTCCAGATTATCCACCGTCGCTCCGAAATAAAAATAATGTCGTAGCGGAATGGCGGCCACAGCCAACTGCTCTGTCACTAACCTGATTTTTTGTTGGAGCAGGTCCATCGTAGTAATAGCGGGGACATTATTTGGCATGTCACACACCGTAGTCACTCCTCCCGCTAGCGCCGCCAGCGCGCCGGTTCGCCAGTCTTCTTTATATTCCTGTCCCGGACAACGGAAATGAACATGCAGGTCAATCAAAGCCGGCAAGGCCACCAAATTCGCCTCTGGCGTAATGCCAGAAAGGGGTAGGTCTATAAAGCTGTCGTCGTACGTTTTGATTTTCATAGTGGCTAAACACGAAAATTGACCACTTCATCACGCGAAAAAACCGTATCGCAGTAGTCGCAGCGCAACCAAACGATTTTACCGTCCATCGTGACGCGAAATCGGCTCTCCATCGGCTCGTTATTCGTAATACAGCGCGATCCCGGGCAAATGATTATTCCTTGAATAATTTTGGGCATCGTGACATTAAATTTTTTGGTAATGTTATAATTTTCAATAATATTAATACTTGCTTCAGGAGCAAGCAGCGCCACCCGGCTGGCTTCCTCCGGAGTCAGGGTACGGTTTTCTACCTTGATTAAGTCCTTATACTTCATCTGTTTGCTCGGCAAATTAAGGCCGACAGTGACCATGGTTTTGTCTTTTGGCAAATTCAACAATCGTATAATATTGAGAGCGTTTCCGCCCGAAATATGGTCGATCACCGTGCCGTTTTTTATCGCCGCCACCTGTAATTGTTGTCGCGAAGAAATCATATGTGTAAGGTTATACTTGCTAGGGTTGAGAGAAAAGAAAAAAATTTTTATTTTCCGAAGCCCGACGCAAGTTCAAGCGCCGTGGCGGCGCTTATTTTATTTTACCAAGCACTAAGCCAAACAGCGCCTGACGAATGAAAATGCCGTTTCGAACCTGGTCGAAGTAATAGGCTTGCGGGGTAGCGTCAATCCGGGCGTCCATCTCGCAGACGCGTGGCATGATATGCAGTATGCGCATGCTCGGTTTGGCTTTGGCCACTAACTCTGGCGTGACATAAAAAGCATGCTTTACCCGCTCATATTCTGACCGGTCCGGGAAACGTTCCTCCTGCATGCGGGTGAGGTACAAGATATCGATTTTTTCAATTACTTCATCGATAGTAGCATGTTCGGAGAATAATACTCCGGCTCTTTTTAATTCTGTCCGTAATGCCGGGGAAACTTTTACGGTCGGCGGGGCGATAAAGTACAAGTTTACCTGGAAATGCTGCAACGCCAGGATAAGTGAATGAATGCCTCGGCCATATTTCAAATCTCCCGCCAGCGCGATATTGAGACCGTCGATTCGTCCATGAGCCTCACGCATGGTAAACAGGTCGAGTAGCGCCTGGCTCGGGTGTTCGTTGGAACCGTCACCGGCATTTATTACCGGCGCGCGAGCCACCTCAGCCGCATAGCGCGCCGCGCCTTCCAAGTAATGACGCACTACAATCACATCGACAAACTGATCAACCACTTTGATCGTGTCATGAAACGTTTCCCCCTTTTTACTGGAAGTGACATTCGGATCGGCAAAACCTACCACTTTGCCGCCCAGCCGCTGTATGGCAGACTCAAATGACAGTCGCGTCCGCGTCGATGGTTCAAAAAAGCAGGCGCCTAACAAGGTATTATTGAGCAATGTCGGAGCGGACTTTTTCTTTAATTTTTGAGCCACCCCCAGCACATGTTCAATATCCGCCCGGGAAAAATCTCGGATAGAAATGATATCACGATTTTTGAACGAAGAGTATTTAGCCATACACGTATAGGTTAATTAAACGAAATGCACCGGGTATATTCCTGCCACGATATCACTGGCAGTTCATTAAAATCAAGCTCTGAGAGGCAGCGTAAAAATAATTGGGCCAGATGTACGTTGGTCACCAGCGGAATATGATGGTCGGTAGCGAGACGGCGCAGCGCAAAGCCGCTGGTAGTCTGATCCGACCCGCCGTTGCTCGGAATATTAATAATCAAATCAACCATTTTATTGGTCAGCAGGGTGCGGACATTGGGTTCGGCGGCTTCGTGGGTTTTGGCGACCCAGGTACTCATAAGGCCGTTCTGCGCTAACAAATCATGGGTGCCATCGGTAGCGTATAAAATCCACCCTTTTTTGGCCAACATTTTTATTTGTTCCAGCAGTTTAATTTTTTTATCCCCCCCGATGGACAGTAGTAACCGTTTACCGCGCACATCTTGCTCCGTGCCCAGCCACGAGGTGACAAAAGCTTCGTGATAGGTGCGTCCCAAACAGCCAACCTCCCCAGTGGAGGCCATTTCTACCCGCGTCACCGGATCTGCCCCTTTTACCCGTTGATAAGAGAATTGAGGGGTTTTGACGCCGACATAACCCAGCTCCAATGTCTCAAAATGCGTCTGGGCTGGCAGTTTGCCGAGCAGCGCCTGAGTCGCGAGCGCAATAAAATTGTGTGTTGTCACTTTGGATACAAAGGGAAATGAGCGCGAAGCCCGGAGGTTGCATTCAATCACTTTTAGCTCATTATCACGGCCCAGGAACTGAATATTAAAGGGTCCAGTTATTTTTAACGCGCGCACGATTTCCCGCGTAATACTTTTGGCTTTGCGGATCGTGCCCAGGTACAAGCGTTGCGGAGGCAGTACAATCGTCGCATCGCCTGAATGCACGCCCGCATTCTCCACATGCTCCGAAATAGCATCGATCACGATCTCGCCATTCTGCGCCACACCATCTATCTCCAGCTCCTTGGCATTCAGAATAAATTGTGAAATAACCACTGGATGATCATCTGACAAGAGGGTCGCTTGGTTCAAGTACTCGGCCAATTCCTCGGCATTAGCAATCACGTTCATGGCCGCACCCGATAATACATATGACGGTCGGACTAGAATTGGGTATCCGACCTGGTCAGCAAAGGCGCGCGCTTTGGCAAGACTGGTTACTTCCGCCCAGGCCGGCTGATCAATCTTGAGTTGGTTAAGCAGAGTAGAGAACTTCTTTCGGTCTTCCGCCTGGTCGATAGAAGATGCAGACGTGCCGAGTAAATGGTAGCCCGCTTTAGACAGGGGAATCGCCAAGTTATTGGCGATTTGACCGCCTACCGACACAATTATTCCTTTAGTTTGTTCAAAATCCGCGATATCCTGCACTCGTTCCAGCGTCAATTCTTCAAAATATAACCGATCTGATTCATCATAATCAGTTGACACCGTTTCGGGATTAGAGTTGATGATAATCGTGGACTCTTTCAGCGCGCGCAATGTCCTAGCCGTATTTACCGCGCACCAATCGAATTCTACCGACGAGCCGATGCAGTATGGTCCGGAACCCAAAATAATGAGAGGCTGTCCATCCGTGGTAGGGGCAGAAAATTTTCTGCCCCTACGTTGCCAGGATGATGGTGCCACGTCGTTTTTTTGCCCATGATAGGTCAGGTACAAATAATTCGTCTCAGCCGGGAATTCTCCGGCCAACGTGTCGATTTGTTTGATTACCGGCCTAATACCAGCCTGTAATCGTTTCTGACGGATGATTTCCGTGCTGGTATTCTTCAGCCGCCCGATCGCTTTATCGGAAAAACCCATCTGCTTGGAGGTACGTAAGAGCGCAGGAGTCAATGTACCACGGCTGATCTGCTTGGCGGTCTCTAAAATAGTATTAATATGGTTCACAAACCAGGCATCAATCTTGGACAGGGCGCACACCTCGGCTACGGTTAAGCCCTGTTTAAGCCCTTCGTAAATCGCAAATACGCGCCGATCAGTCGCCTGTTCGATCTCCTGCCGGTAGTCAGCAATAGTGGTTGGATAATCAGTTATTCCATTCGCTCCGATATTCAACATGCGCAAGCCTTTTTGCAGCGCCTCCGGAAAACTGCGTCCGATAGCCATCACTTCGCCGACACTCTTCATTTCTGTGCCGATCTTCCGATTGTTTATTTTAAATTTGGTCAGATCCCAGCGCGGGATTTTCACTACCACATAATCAAGCGCCGGTTCAAACGCCGCAGTCGTTTTTTTTGTCACGGCATTGGGTATTTCCGTCAGTTTTTTGCCGAGAGCAATTTTGGCCGCCACAAAGGCCAACGGATACCCAGTCGCTTTTGAAGCCAGCGCGCTTGAACGCGATAAGCGCGCGTTCATTTCAATCACTCGGTAGTCACCATTAGCTGGATTCAAAGCAAATTGCACATTACCTTCGCCTAGAATCCCGATTTTACGCGCCACCCGGATCGTCACTTCGCGTAGCAGATGATATTCCTGATTGGTCAGTGTCTGCGAGGGCGCTACCACAATGCTCTCACCGGTATGGATTCCCATCGGGTCCATATTCTCCATATTACAGATAGTGAGCGTGGTGTCATTCGCGTCACGCACGACCTCATATTCGATTTCTTTCCAGCCGGTCAAATATTCTTCGATCAAAATTTGTGGCGCGTTGTGCAGCGATTCAGTCGCCCGTTCAGCCAGTTCAACGGCGTTAGTTATTTGGCCAGAACCTAAACCTCCGAGAGAAAATCCGGAGCGCAACATGATCGGATACCCGATTTTTTCCGCGGCCGCGAGCGCTGCCTGGGTAGTCGTCACCGCGCAGCTCCTGGGTGTTTTTACGTCGATCGCGCGCAGCTCTTTTTTAAACAAATCGCGATCCTCCGTCAGACGGATAGCCGACACTGGTGTGCCAAGCACGGCCACACTATATTTCTTCAGCACTCCCGCGCTCTCAAGCGCCAGTCCCAAGTTCAGCGCCGTCTGCCCGCCAAACCCCAGCAGAATCCCATCCGGGCGTTCTTTTTTAATGATTTCCGTCACTGTGCGGATATTCAACGGCTGCAAATAGACCTGGTCAGCCATACCAGGATCAGTCTGCACGGTGGCGATATTGGGATTCACCAGCACCGTTTTAACGCCCTCTTGTTTCAATGCTTTCAGCGCCTGCGAACCGGCGTAATCAAATTCACCGGCTTGACCGATGCGTAGGCCACCGGAACCCAGGATGAGTACTTTTTGGATTTTATTTTTTAACATAATCTGATTAATTTTCAATTTCCAATTTTCAAACAATTTACAATTATTCAATTTTCAATTCACTAATTGTAACATTGAAAATTGTAACATTAGACATTGTTTGAAAATTTATCAGTTTATGTCTGTAAAACAAATAAAAAAAGTCCTGTTACTTGGCTCTGGCGGCCTGCGTATCGGCCA
The DNA here is from genome assembly GCA_964640395.1 of uncultured Gammaproteobacteria bacterium. Lineage (GTDB taxonomy): Bacteria > Patescibacteriota > Patescibacteriia > Magasanikbacterales > GWA2-37-8 > CAZEDL01. The sequence continues at coordinate 11,334 of CAZXIF010000128.1, forward strand.
AGCCGGAGAATTTGATTATGCTGGTTCGCAGGCGCTAAAGGCGTTGAAACAAGAGGGGGTGAAAACCGTGTTGGTAAACCCCAATATCGCAACCGTACAAACTGACCCCGGCATGGCCGACCAGGTCTATCTGCAGCCGCTTAACCTCCGTACCGTGACGGAAATCATCAAAAAAGAACGCCCGGACGCGATATTGCTGGGGTTTGGCGGGCAGACGGCGCTGAACCTAGGACTTGCCCTGGAGAGCGCAGGCGTATTGAAGAAATATGGCGTGACCGTGCTTGGCACACCAGTTTCGGCTATCCGCCTGACTGAGGATCGTGATTTGTTTAAACAGGCTTTGCGCGCGATCGACGTAAAAACACCCAGGAGTTTCGCGGTGACGA
>CAZXIF010000129.1:0-6849 GCA_964640395.1 uncultured Gammaproteobacteria bacterium
CAACCACCAACCGACGGGCTCTCTCCGGCAAAGCCGGTAACAGCGCTTGATACCTTTGTTTTTGCAGAGTGAGTTCGTTCATGCATATATGATAGCACAGCATCAGGGAGAGTTGAAGTTGTTATTTATTTAAGTCCCCTACGCGTTCTTTATACCACGTACTCAGGCTGTCTGGTTTTTTCACCCGGCCCCGTGAGCGATGATACAGTATCTCCAGCTCGGCCAGTCTGTTTTTATTATATTCGTAGCATGGTAAGTCGACCTGCCCGTTGGCGAGAGCGTACGCAAAAGCCTGGCTTGCCTGGTCGCCAGTCACTACTCTTTGCTCGTGGCCAAGATCAAGCGCAGACTGGTTTGGTCTAAAATTAACCGTCATTTCCACTTGATCAGTTTTCGGATTATAGCGAGGCTCTCCGGCTTTTTCAACCACCAGATGAGGCAGGACTTCTCGAATCTGAGCGCCGGTGATGGGATGAACATGAGAGGCATAATTGCGGGTAATCTCGCCGCCTTTAAATGAGCCTCGTCCTTCAGAAATCGTCCCAGCTATACACAACTGCGGCTGTGCGTCGAAGGCGCCGGAACCAGGCGAGATGTTCACCGTTTTACCTTCTGGGTCACCCAGCCGACGATATGAAGCCATGCCCCGTCCAGTTGAAGATAAATATAAAATTCGATCCGGATGTCCGGCTAAGATAACTGCTCCGAGAGCAGCGTCATCGGTAGCCTGGAGCTGCTTTTTAAGCTCGCTATAATCGAGCTTTAGGCCAGCGTAATGCGCATAATCTTTTAAACGGTGGGCAATATGAGTGAGGGCTTCGGGTTTCACATAATGGTCTTTGCACCACTTACGAAATTTATCTTGGGCGTACCTACCCTCAGGGCTTCTGTCATCGCGCCGCATAGCTTCAATCATTCCCTGGTCAAGAGCAGCCATAAATATATTGATAGACTGAAGCAAGTCTGAACCGCCACGGGCAAAGGTGGCTTGCAGTTTCTGCACTTTATTGCGCGCGTCTTTTCGTTTGGCATCGTCTTCATAGCCTGGAGACTCTTTAACATCTTGCTGCGTCGGCCCCAGGAGCACTCTGTCTTCACGCTCAAAGGCAGCCACTATCAAAGCCGCTTCTAGACATTTTCTACGCCTGGCTTCTACTAGCATGCGCCCGATGGTTGGTTCAAAGGGAAGCTGCCCTATCTCTTTACCAATCGCAGTGAGCTGGCCATCTTCGCTGAGAGCCCCCAATCTTTTTAATTCCTCAATCCCGTGGGTAATCCTCTCCGGACGGGGCGGTTCGATAAAAGGAAAATGTTCCGGATCAATACCCATACCTTTCAGCCTTAAAACCAAGTGGGCCAAATTAGAACGGCTGATTTCTGATTCCGGGTGGTCCGGCAGGCTTTGGTATTCTACTTCAGCTACTATCCTTAGGCACTCGCCATTTGACATTCGACCAGCCCGTCCCGCGCGCTGCTCAGCCTGACCCTTGGAAATAAACTCGGTGCCCATCTCAATAATACCGGTTTTAGGATTAAAGCGAACCGAGCGTTGACGACAAGAATCAACCACGATCTTAACACCAGGTACGGTAACTGACGTTTCAGCAATATTGGTAGCTACAATGATCCTCTTTTTTCGAGCCAGTCGAGCTATCTCTGGCAACAGCTCGTGGCCTAATTTTACCCCCTGTACCTCCTGAGCTACCTCCTGAGCCAACCAATCTTCAAAATAACTCTTACTATTTTTGTATTTTTCAAAATTAAAGTCTTTGTTTTTGCAGAGCTTTTCTTTCTGTCTTTGCTCAAAAAGAAAAATCCTTTTATTATCTGTCAGACGTTCCTTTATAATACGACTCATTTCCTTGCTTCCTAATTTCTCGATTAGGTCCAGATTTTTTGCCAATAATCCGAAAGAATAGAAGGCTGAAGAGTCGTCCAGAGCATAATCACGTTCAGCGGGGCTAAGCGAGCCATGTAAAGGCAAGATTTCTAGGTCTGGTAAATCTTGGCTCCGATCTATGAAATCTTTAATTTCCGGGGCTCCGGGGAGGAAAACTAAAATATCTCCATTTTTTCTCTTCCTAGCCGCCTCTTTTGTTCTTTTCTCCGTCAGGGCTAAATAATTTTTGTCTTTGTTAACGCGTCCTCTTTTATCCCAATACTCTACACCTACCTTCTCGTCCTCAGTAAGATAGCTTTTTTCTACGGGATACGCCCGACCTTCAATACGCAAATAATCTTCATCGTCAATGCCAAAAAAGCTCTGAATACGCTCTTTGTTAATAGTGGCGCTGGTCAAAAGAACCAGTGGTGCTTCACCCGCAGCCTGCATCATCTTAATGAGACCGAGTACCAGATGATAATCAATACTGCCTTCGTGCAACTCATCAATAATAGACCTGTTCCCCAATACCCCATCACCAACACACACCACCACTCAACCCCGGGTTGAGTTATGAGGTGAATTGCAGATGGAAGTTCCAGAGTCCAGCGGACAAATAGGTGAAAGTATCATCTAAATTAGGTAATTTATTGCGGTAGACATCACTGGCCGCTTTAAAACGCTTCACTCCGCCAATCGCGTGTTCTACGACTACACGCACGCTCGAAATGAGCGTGTTGTTTTGTTTTTGTTCGATAGTCAGCGGTTTGTTCTTGGTGGCTTTGAGGGGAATGATGGTTTTATCGTGGAGATGTTGTAACCCTTGAAAACCAGTGTCCACTCCCACTTCGATATCCGGTGGAATATCCGCGGTGTTGTAAAACTTGTCCCAAATCCGTTTATCATGACGCCGACCGGATTTGGTGGGAGTCATAGCCAAAATCCGTTTACGTTTGGTCGTTAGGAACACGGTTTTTCTGGTGGTGGCCTTTTTCTTGCCGGAGTAGAGTTTGTTGCGTCGTTTCATCTTTTTAGGCTTTTCTATCCGTCTTTCCGTGCCGTCAATCAAGACTTCCTTGATTTCCGGAAAAGCCGCGAATACTTCGGCGATGGAATGGAGCTTGCGCTCCGGCAGGGAGAGCGTCCGGCCGAGGGTGGTTTCCAACACCGGCCATAAGAGATGTACCCAGCGAAAGGCCTTGCTTCTGGCCAGATCAACCATAAAACCCAAGACGTCATAGGTAGGGTAAATTTTCAAGTACATCAGTACCAAGACCAATTTTTCAGCCGCCCCCGGGAGTTTGCCTTTTTGACCGGCCCCTGGTTTACGTTTCCGGTTTGGTTTAGAGGTATAACGGGAAGCGATGAGGTTGTTTTCGAACAAGGGGGCTAATTGCTCAATTTCAAGGGGTGTCATACCGGTTAGAGCGCTACATAAACGCGAATTTTTAAGAATTTTTTGGGTGTTGATCATAAGGCTATAGAAAAATGGCTAAAAGTAGGATACCTAATTGATCATTATAGCAGAAAATGGGTATTAGGGAACAGGTCTAATAATGGCTCCGACCTGCTGCTTGGTTAAGCCGCCTTCTTGAATATAGCGCAAAAATATACCCGGGGTGACCACCCTCAGGGCGCTGTCTTCTTGGACAGTTTTCGACTCTGAAGTTGAAAATCCTACCCCTTTGCCCAGTTTCTCACGCATAATGGCCGCCGTTGCCCGACCAATGCCGCTGGCCGCATCCCGCCGCGGCTGCATCATAACGGTACGATCCGGAAGGCCTAGCTTCCGCAGCGCGCGCCGCATGGCTACGGGAGAATAAATGGACTTTCCCGACCCGGTTTCTCCCTGCAAAAGCAGGATTCCTTTCTGGCCCGCGCTCTTTACCAGGGCGGCCTCTAGCTCGTCAAGCCTGTTTTTTACCGGCAAATCTTGCGCCTCAATCTGCTGGCGCAGATATTCTTGACGAGAGTCGGTTGCAAAAGCCATATCACGCGTCTCGTCATCTGGGTTTTGGTCCTTGCCCACTACTTTATTTTTGCCCGGTTCAGCGGATTGAAATTTAAATTTTTCCGACTCCCCTAGTCTGCCTTCTTTACTCATATATGTTTATTGCAAAATAATATCTTCGTACCTGATAGCATCTGCGTCCAAAACAAACCAATTCAAGACCATAAGCGCTGGCAACAATGGGCAGTTTTGACTTATTTTTACTTCTCTTTTATGAGGTGAGTAGCGGTAAAGTATGTCTAAAAATGCTGCCAAAGGATCTGGCTGAGAGGATTCTTGGGCGGTTTGCCACCAGTCGCTTAAGGACACCCCTACTATTTTAGTCTTGTCCTGGTCTTGGTCTTTTTTAAAAATTTTTAAATCTGGCTCAGTCCACGTAGGGGCCGGGCTAACGTCATAAGGGCGAATATACTGACTCTCGTCTAAAATAGAATAAATGACCGTAGCCGGCTCATCGGCAGCGGGTCGATAGGTAATTTCCGAGGCGACATTTTTTAACTTCAAAAAAAGTGTAAAAACAAAAAATAATCCAGATTTGCCTCGCAATTCAACGGGCTCATTGGTTATGCCCTGCAATAATTGATCGATTTGGGCGACTCGTTTGGCCTGATCGGTGACCAGGAAAGCTGGCTCGCTCGTAAGATTTATAATCTTATACTCAATTAGCGCGGTTGTCTTCAGGGACTGCAGTGGGTCTAATCGCGGCATAGCAATAAAATTAATTAAAATCTTTCTTGTTGCCAGAGGGATCAATAATGCCTGGAATATCCACAGCTTGATTTGGGTCTACTCTTTCTACTTTGTGTCCTGATTCGACCAGTTGGGAGACTCTTTTTAACATTTCAGCTCTTGCCTCCTCTTGACTTAGCCGTAATACCTCGGGATTGATATTTTTTATTAGCATGGCGGCAATCTGCCCCGCGCAACTATAAAAAGATAACAATTTATTCTCTAAATTGTTACTCATTATTCGGTAACGTTCGGGATATAATTCTTCAAATAAAGGCATGGCTTTGTCCCATATAAAATTCGCCAGCGGTGAGTCGACGTGATCATAATCATCTGTTACTAAACGACTTACTTGATTGGCCAAATCGACTTTAAAACTTGGTTGCGCAATATCGATTTCGATTGGTTTGTTTTCTAGAATAAAATTAATCATGAGTTCAGTCATTTGCGCAAAAATTTGTTGTACTTCTGAAGGCACAACCGCTTCTGCATGCTTATCATTCCCATCTGATATAGCCATATTCTCTACCAATCTTTTTATGGCATCCTGCATGATGGCGTGATCAAACACTTTTGTACTTATTGATTGTTTATAACCTTCAAATGTTTCTGGGGTGATGGGCATACTTAGAAAATTATTAAAATGATACTTATTCAAACGTGCTTATTATATGATAGAAAGGTTTTGGTTGCAACAATTAGCTGTTTTATCTGGTATTTAAAAATTGCGAAGCCCCGTGTGGTCGGCTTGAGCCTGGACAGGGCACCCTGATTTCAAATGTAAAACTACCTATCCACCCCCAAAGTATGCTATACTTTATTAGTAACTAGTGCTTTTATTTTAGCCAGGTAATACTCCCGAACTCTTTCGGTTTTTTCTTGTATATGTTGCCCCGATCAACTATAAAAAATATCTTTAAAAAATACGATCTGCCGGTCACGCCCGCCAAATTAAAAGCGGCCGAGGCCAAGGCAGCGCAAGTGAATAAACCGCTGCTTGAAGTGTTGTTTAGTGACGGGATAGTCGAGGAAGAAATTTTCTATGCCAAAGCGGCGGAATTTTTGGGGGTTCCGCTGATTAGTCTGCGGGGCCGTGAGATCAAAAAGGAAGTATTGAATCTTATCCCCGGACCAGTGGCTGGAGCGCACCAGGTGGTGGCTTTTGAGAAAGAAAAAGAAGATTTGAAGGTGGCGATGGAGGATCCGACGGATATTCAACTGATTGAATTTTTACATCGCAAAACTGGTCTGACCATAAAGCCTTATTTGGCTAATTTTAGCGATTTAAAGGAATCTTTGCGGAATTATCATTCTGAATTATCCGAGGAGTTGCGCGTGGTGCAAGAGTCGTCCGGGACGGATTCGGCGGGAGAACTGAAAAAAGTGGCCGAAGAATTGCCGGTAATCAACGTGGTCAACAGTATTTTGGAACACGCGGTGTATGAAGGAGCCTCGGATATTCATATTGAGCCGGAAGAAAAGGAAGTAATCGTGCGGTATCGGATCGATGGTATTTTGAAGACTATCATGACACTGCCGAAGACTATCCAAAACGGCGTGTTGGCGCGTATCAAAATTTTGAGCAACTTGAAGCTCGATGAGCACATGATCCCCCAGGATGGCCGCTTCAAGATTCAGATTCAAGAAGATAAAATGGCCTTTCGGGTGTCGTGTTTGCCGGTGTATGACGGAGAAAAAATCGTGATGCGTTTGTTGCACGAAGGGGCCAAGCCGCTGAGTCTCGACCAATTGGGCTTTTTGGACAAACAACGCGCGATTGTGGAGGCCGAGATCAAGAAACCGCACGGCATGATATTGGTGACGGGTCCGACCGGCAGTGGCAAAACCACTACGCTGTATACTATTTTAGGTATTTTAAACCAGCCGGCCGTTAATATTTCGACAATTGAAGATCCGATTGAGTACCGACTTAATGGCGTTAACCAGAGCCAGGTCAATCCTAAAGCCGGATTCACCTTTGCGTCAGGGCTGCGGGCGCTGCTGCGTCAAGATCCGAACATTATTATGGTCGGAGAAATTCGTGACCAGGAAACGGCTGACATCGCTATCAACGCGGCTATGACCGGGCATTTGGTATTGTCGACACTGCACACCAACGATGCCCCGACTACGCTGCCGCGCTTGATCGACATGGGGGTGCCGGCATTTTTGGTCGCCTATACGGCCAATATCATCATGGCGCAGCGATTGGTGCGAAAATTGTGTA
>CAZXIF010000130.1:0-3772 GCA_964640395.1 uncultured Gammaproteobacteria bacterium
GCCCAAAAAAGTTTTCTTTTACTCCTAAAGAACACTGGGAGCTTGGTGAAGCGCTTGGTATGATTGATATGGAACGCGCGGCCAAAGTTACCGGCGCTCGGTTTAATTATTTGAAAGGGGATTTAGTTTTATTGCAATTTGCTTTGGTCCAGTTTGTCATGAGCGTTTTGACTGATGAATCAATTTTAAAAAAGATTATTAAAAAAGCCGGACTCAAGGTTAAGCCGACTCCGTTTATTCCGATTATACCGCCCACCATGATGCGGAGCGAAGTCATGCAAAAAATGGCGCGTTTGGAACCTCGCGAAGAACGATACCATATTGAGTCTGATGATTTGTATTTGATTGGCAGTGCTGAACACACGCTCGGGCCCCTATATATGGACGAGACCATTCCCGAAGAACAATTGCCCATTCGTTATTTGGGTTATTCTGTTTCCTATCGCCGCGAAGCCGGAACTTATGGTAAGGATACCAAAGGCATTTTGCGCGTGCACCAATTTGATAAATTGGAAATGGAAACTTTTACGACGCCGGAGCAGGGGATTGAGGAGCAGAATTTTCTCGTGGCTATTCAAGAATATCTGACCCAAGCTTTGGAAATTCCCTATCAGCTCGTCATGTGTTGCACGGGCGATCAGGGCGATCCGGACGCTCGGCATTTGGATTTGGAAATGTGGCTGCCCGGGCAGGGCCAGTACCGCGAAACTCATTCGGCCGATTACATGACTGACTTTCAAGCGCGACGGCTTAATACTAAAGTTAAACGGACTAATGGTAAAAGCGAATTTATGCACATGAACGACGCCACGGCTTTTGCTATGAGCCGGACGCCGATCGCGATTTTAGAAAACTACCAACAAGCCGACGGTACCATCGTGGTGCCGAAGGTCTTGCGGAAGTATTTGGGCAAGAAAGTCATGGGTCGGGTTTAGGGCTCGACAGGAGGTGATTCGTGGAGAAAGTGATTCGACAATTCACACTCATGCTGATCATGCTGGACGAGTTTCCTTGGAACCTGGACAGGCTCAAGAAGCGAATAGCCAGACTGTGTCAGGCTCACAACGAGGGGAGTGGCGGTCTCTTGTCGCTGAACGATCCCTACACGGTGGGGATTAGCATCGAGCATGATCTGACTGAGCTGGTGGCGAAGGGATTGGTGCTCGAGCATAACCAGGAATGGGCACTCTCGAAGAACGGAATCAAGTTTCTGGCTGAGACCGCGCTGCTCCAGTTCGTGGCGATCCAGCATCGGAAGGCGGAGGTTCAAGAACGTGCGTCCCCTTCACAAAGGGACGAACGCGGAGACGGCTGGGGCGTGGCCGGCTAGTGCATCCTGGGCGGGCAGGGTGTTTTTTAATGCGAAATTCGAAGCACGAAGTTCGAAAGTTTGGAATTTGAAATTTGGTATTTGTGATTTGTTTCGGATTTAGAATTTAGTATTTCGTATTTAAAAAACGACGTCCAATAGGCCCTCGAAAAATCGCCGTCGCTTTAAAATCGCCGTCGCTTTTTTCGGTGGATTACTGCCCTGGACAGCCTTTTGTTTTAGCCGCAAACTGTAAGGACAAGTGGCCGATTTAATTCTTCTTTACGGCACAAGCAAGAATTAGGGCGGTCTCTTGGGTTAGAGTGCAAGCTTTAGCCAAGGAGGGACTCGAAGGGGGGTAAGGAGGGGAAACAGAAGGGGAGTATAAGGGGGGTTGACATTCAACCCCCTTTTGCTAAGGTAGTAGAGCGCCGTCGCTTTGAACAGAGCGCCGTCGTCAGTCTATGAAATTATATTTCTACGCCTCGAGTGAGACCATTCATGACAAAATCGTGTCAGGGCTCAAAATATTACTAAAATCAAAGGGAATTGTGGTAACCGCATCTGGCGATGGGGATGTCTTATTAAAGAGGATCCAGCTGTTGATTATTGAGGCCAGCCAACCTAACCCGCAGGTCGCCTTCCTGATTGCCTCGGCTTTGGCCCATCGTAAGCCCATTTTGATTCTGCTGGCTCGCGGCACACCGCTTGATCTGCATTTGCGCACCCTGCAACGTGATAAAACCGTGGGCCGCTGGTTGCGCGTAGAATTTTATCAAGATAAGAATCTTTTAAAACTGGTAGAAAATTTTGTAGATCGCTGGACGCGGGGGGTAGGGCGCGAACTGCCGCTGATCAAATTTACCCTGCGTTTAACCTCGACACTCGATCGTTATCTTACTTGGAAAGGACTGCAAGTGAGAAAAACTAGAGCCAACTTTTTACGTCAAATTGTTGAGGAAATGGCCGATGGTGACCGCCGTTTCCAATCACAGCTTAAAAAAGAATTGCAGAAATATTAGGAGGACTATGACCCAAGCCCAAGCGCTTACTATCTTGAAAACCGGAGCCAATGTTTTTTTGACTGGCGAACCGGGCTCGGGCAAAACACACACCATAAATCAGTATGTGTCGTATTTGCGTGAGCGAGGTATTGAGCCGGCCATTACCGCCTCGACCGGTATTGCGGCCACTCACTTGGGCGGCGTGACGATTCATTCTTGGAGTGGGATTGGCATTAAGAAAACATTAGATCCCTACGAACTCGATCGCCTTAGTGCAAACGAATATCTGGTCAGACGCATCAGTCGGGCCAAGATTTTGGTTATTGACGAAGTCTCTATGTTGCTCCCCGAGGTGCTGTCCGGCATTGAGGCCATCTGTCGGGAGCTTAGACGTCGAGAGGAGCCGTTTGGCGGACTTCAAGTTATCTTGGTCGGCGATTTTTTTCAACTGCCGCCGGTGGCCAAAACCGAAGATGGTTTAGAACTCCGGTCGCGTTTTGCTTTTGCGGCGCCCATTTGGACAAATCTTAATCCCGTCGTCTGTTATCTCACCGAACAGCATCGCCAAAACGACGGCGATTTTTTATCCATTTTGGCGGCCATTCGTTCGGCCACTGTTTGCGAGGAGCACCTTTTCCATATTAAAAAAAGAAAAATCAAGACTTCGTCTGCGCCAACCGATGCGCTTAAATTATTTTCTCACAACGCTGATGTTGATCGTCTTAATAATGAAATGCTAGCTAAGCTTCCGGGACGGCCGGGTGTTTTTGACATGACTTCTTCGGGCCAGGACACAGTCGTGGCCGCGCTGAAGAAAGGTTGTCTCTCGCCCGAGCGATTAGAACTCAAAGTCGGTGCGGCGGTGATGTTTACCAAAAATAATCCGCGGGCAGGATTTGTCAACGGCACGCTTGGTACTGTTCAAGGATTTAGTAAAGGAGTAGGACAGCCGATTGTTAAGACGCGGAGCGGCGAGCGTCTGGAAGTCGAAACTGCAGATTGGACCGTTGAAGAGCGGGGGAGAATCCGCGGACAAATCAGCCAAGTGCCGCTTCGCTTGGCTTGGGCGATTACCGTGCACAAAAGCCAGGGCATGAGCTTGGACGAAGCGGTTATGGACCTAAGCGAGGTGTTTGAATTTGGCCAGGGTTATGTGGCGCTCTCTCGGGTGCGAAGTCTTGAAGGTCTCTATCTACTCGGCTGGAATGAGCGTACCTTTGAGGTTCATCCGGAAATTTTAACCAAAGATGAAGTCTTTCGTACTGCTTCTGCAGAAGCCGAAACAGTTTTTTCCAAAATTTTTCCAGCTGAACTCGAGAAGATGCACAACAATTTTTTGGCAGCCTGCGGCGGAAAAAATAGCTTTACTAATTCTTCGTTTAAAAAAATTAGAGAAAAGTACCAGAATGCTTACCAGCCGTGGGACGAAGAACAAGATAAAAAATTACGGGAATTGTTT
>CAZXIF010000131.1:0-3039 GCA_964640395.1 uncultured Gammaproteobacteria bacterium
CAACGGTAGCCGACAATTCATGATACGAAATAACGCTGCCCAATTGCGCGGCTAGAACCTGGGCGAGCATGACTAGTTCACGATCAGTGGCCAACTGCAACAGGCCGCGCACATCTTTGAGTACGTAGGTATCAAAGAGGTTCTGCAAGGTGGTGGTTTTTTGTTCAGCGGTTGGGCTGAGCACTACGGCCGGATAACCTCCCCAGACCAAATACTCGGCCCAATATTTGGCCAAGCGAGACGTGAGCGCCGGGCTGACTGGTTGCCACTTTTTAGAGGCGTTAGAAGCGATGATGTCATACCAATGTTCTTGGAGCACGACTGCCAGTGGCAAATCAACCGCACGCAAATATTCGGTAAAACAAAACGGCCATAACTCAAATTGTAAAATTCTACCTACTAAATAGGTACCAGTTTGAAAAGTAAGCTCCAATGACGAGGACCCAGAAATGATAAATTTGAAGGATGTGGTATCGTAGAGATATTTGAGTGTCTGGCCACCGGCTTTAGCATATTGAAATTCATCAATAATAATGACGTCGTGGCCACGGTAGAGGCTAATAAAATCATCTGGGCTGGTTTCAAATAGAGTGCGCTCGCTCTGGCTTTCAAAAGTCAAGAATATGACCTTTTTGCCCTGCTGCTCTAATTCTAACCGCAACTGGGTAAGTAGGGTAGTTTTTCCGGCTTGACGGGGGCCAATGATGGAGATAATCTCACGGCGAGACAAATATTGAGAAATTTTCTGGTGAATTATTCTATCTATAATCATATTTCCCTGGGAAAAATTTATAATAATGTAATATTACGCCAGATACTGATACCTGTCAAGTAATTTTAGATTTCTATAATTTTTCCATCTCTCCCCAGTTCTCGCCGACTTTCGCTTCCACTTTCACCGGCACGCGGAGTTTTACCACGTTTTCCATGGCTTCTTTGAGCAGAACGGCCACTTCTTTCTCAATTCCTTTTTTGACTTCAAGCACGAGTTCGTCGTGGACTTGGAGGAGGAGTTTGGCTGGAGACGCCAACACCCCCCTTTGTGCCCCCCTGCGAGGGGGGATTACCAACTCCCCCCTCGCAGGGGGGTTTATGGGGGGTGTTGGCTGGTTCCATGTTCCATGTTCCTTTAACCGATGGTACACATCAATCATGGCGAGTTTCATGAGGTCGGCGGCTGTGCCTTGGATAGGATGGTTCACGGCCATGCGTTCGCCAGCGTTTCTGACTTGAAAATTGGTGGAGGCGAGTTCGGGGATATAGCGGCGGCGACCGAAGAGGGTTTCACAGTAACCGGATTTTTTGGTAAATTCGAGGGTGCGGTCGATGTATTGTTTCACGCCGCTAAACTGCTCGAAATATTTCTCGATAAATTCTTTGGCTTGCCAATAGGGAATATGCGCGCGCCAGCTGAGGCCGTGCGTGCCCATGCCGTAGAGAACCCCAAAGTTAACTTCTTTGGCGGCATAACGCATGGCTTTGGTCACTTCGGCAAGCGGCACATTGTTGATGGCCGCAGCGGTGGCGGCATGAATATCCAAATCTTCGGCAAAAATCTCCAACATTTTTTTGTCTTCGGCGAGTGAAGCGACGATGCGCAGTTCAATCTGTGAATAATCGACGCTGAGCAAAACATTTCCGGGCTCAGCCACGAAGGCTTTGCGAATTTCACGGCCGAGCTCGGTGCGCACCGGGATATTTTGCAGATTCGGGTCGGTGCTGGAGAGTCGTCCGGTGGCGGCGATGGTTTGATTAAAGTTGGTGTGGATACGATGAGTGATTTTATTTACCAAGGTCGGCAAGACATCGCTGTAGGTATTTTGTAGCTTGGTAAGCTCGCGATAATTTTCAATTTCTGGAATAATGGGATGCAGGTCGCGTAATTTTTCCAGCTGTTCGGCGCCGGTTGATAAACCGGTTTTACCTTTTTTAATGCCTTCGACTGGAATGTTCATTTTTTCAAACAAGACTTCACGCAACTGAATTGGGGAAGCGATGTTGAAGGTTTCACCGGCTAAATCGTAAATGGTTTTGGTAATCGTTTCGACGCGAGCACGGATGCTGGCTGAGAGTTTGGTAAGCATGACACTATCGACGGCGATGCCATTTAATTCCATATCGGCCAGAACGGCGAGAAGTGGCATTTCGATCTTGGTCATGAGTCCGTAGTCGTCGATAGCAATTAATTCTTTTTTGAGGATCGGGGTGGCGGCGCATACTACCGAGAGTTCGCTTACAACTGGGCCGGGATCTACGCCAAATAAACTGGTTTGGCTGGCTGATACGGCCAGCTCTTTGCCCAATACTTTGAGCGCGATGCTCGGCAGATCGTGGGCGCGACTGCCGGGCTGTAGCAGGTACGATGCGACCATGACATCAAACAGGGCATTTTTCAGTTCCCAACCTTGACGTTGGCAGACCTTCACTACCTCTTTTAAGTTATGGCCGAAGAGCTCTAGGTTTGGATCCGCGAATAATTTGGCGCAGGCTTTGGCCCATTCGGTGGGGAAATACCAAGCGGAAGTGGCTGACACTACGACCAATCCCAGTAGTTGGCCACAGACATTATCGTTGTCCGCAAGCTACGCGGCGACAGACCAGCTGGCATGGTTTTTGATTACGGCCACGGCTTTGTCGCACTCGGCCTGATTGGAGATCGTCTCAAAACGTCCGGCGGTATTTTTTCTCCCACCACCCCTCGCCCCTCCTCGGGCAGGAGGGGGAACTTCAGTGCCGCCATTTCCCGCGAGCTCGGGGATGCGTTTCAGCAGCGATAAAAATTCAAACCTTTGGAATAGACTAATCAAGGCTTCTTTGTTAAGAGGTTTCAGGGCGCAGGCTTCCAAGCTAAATGATAGGTCGGGCACGTGACAGTCGATGGTGCCGAGCTGTTTGCTCAAAAACCCTTGGTCTTTGCCAGCGACTAATTTTTTGTAGACAGCGGGCTTGAAGGCGGATTCGCCTTTACTTTCTAGAGCTTTATAAATATTTTCGAGCGTGCCGAATTCCTGGATAAGGTTGGTAGCGGTTTTTTCTCCG
>CAZXIF010000132.1:0-2785 GCA_964640395.1 uncultured Gammaproteobacteria bacterium
AATGGTTTCCATCACGGCTTCGTACGACAAATTTTTTTCATCGCACAGGGCTTGAATGGCTTTCGTAATTTCGGACATATGAATTTATTTCGCAGTGAATTCATCCCGACTCAGTCGGGAAAGATTCCTTACATTAAATTATCACGATACACAATACATGGATAATGATACATCCAATTGTACCACATTCCATGTCTTATGTCTCATACTTACTAAAAAGAGCACTCTTTGTAAGAGTACTCGATAATAACTATATGATACCACGAGTTTTAAAATATGTCAACTCCGTGTACAGCTGGGAATCTATGGCGGTAGCTGTGCGGGGTCAAGGGCCAACCGCCACCTGCTGAACAATCTTCCCCCGTGGCGTCGCTCCAAAAATTGTAACGCTATCGCCCACGTCTAAAAATTTGTAGAGGGGTTCGGCATTTTTGTACGAAATATTTACACAGCCATGGCTCATGGGCCGAATGCCAAATTGGTTATGCCAATAGGCGCCGTGGAGATAGAGATGCGGTTTAAACTCTAAATTCCATTTGGTGTTGGGGAGGTTATAATCGGCTCCGATATAATTTACCACCGGGCGTTTGCGTTCGATTTTAAATTCTCCGGTCGGGGTGGGAGTTTTGGGAACCCCAGTTGATACCGGAACGGTGCCGATTTTAACATTATTCAAAAAATAACTTAATTGCTGGTGACTGACGTCAACCTCGACGCGGCGCGGCAAGCTGCGATCCCGATTACCTTTCAACGGATTAAAACCTGTCTTTACTTCAACACCGTCCGAGTAGCCATCGCCATCAGTATCGGCGTTGGTAGGATCGGTACCGAGCTTTATTTCCAGCGCGTCAGAGAGGCCGTCGCGATCGGAATCGAGTTCTTGGGCGTGAGTACGTAACGGACTGAAAAAACCGATAATGATAATTAAACAAATGATAATCTTAAACCGCATATCAATTTTTATTTTCTCGGTGACCAAAAAATTACCACGCATTTTTAACTTGTCATTCCCGCGAAGGCGGGAATCCAGTCGTTTTAAAAAGTGGCCGAGTGGTTATGGATTCCCACCTTCGCGGGAATGACAAATGATGAAAAAAATTACTATCGACTTTATAAATTAAAAATTTCACCTCACCACTATATCACCCTTTTGGTCGGTACGCAAAATTTCCGCGCCGCTTCGTTCTAAGTGTTTGAGAACGCGAAGGGTCGGGTGGCCGTACTTGTTTTTGCCGACGGAGATAATGGCTTTTTTTGCTTTGACGATTGCCAAAAATGGTTCACTCGAGCCGGTGTCACTGCCGTGGTGGCCGACTTTGAGGGTGTCGGCACGGAGAGCAGTGCACCCGTTGTCATTCCGACCGAGCCTCGCGGCGAGCGGAGAAATCTCGTCAGGGCGAGCGAGATCCCTCGACTCCGCTCGGGATGACAAAACGGTCGATGTCGCGCAATACTTTCTCATCAGTTCATTCTCCAGCGGCACTTCCATATCCCCCGTAAATAAAAACGTCTCACCTTCGTGCGTGAGCTTAAACACAATTGAATAATTGTTGCTGTCCGCCGCGCCGACATCCAGCTTGAGCGCGGGGTCGGGAGAGATAAACTGGAGTGTGTCGCTGGCGATTGTCCACACCGTCGGCGACGACATGGTTATAATCGTGGCTGGCGTTCGCTGACCCCTCCTTGCGAAGGAGGGGGTTAGGGGGTGGTCGTCATACGTTTCTTCGTGCATCACCTTATTCCATTCCTGCCAATATGGATCGGACGGTTTGGTGTGACCGTTGGTAATGATATTTTTGACGTTGTAGCGTTTTAACACATCAACACAGCCGCCATAGTGATCGAGGTCGGGGTGGGTGGCGAGCACATAATCAATGGTGTTGTCGTAAAATGGCAGATGCCGACCGAGCGCGCTCAAGACGATTTTATTCGGTCCGCAGTCCACCAACATTTTTTGGCCGTTGGCAAATTGAATCAGTGTACTATCGCCTTGGCCGATGTTAAGGAAGTCAACTTCAAAATGGCGGGGACGGTGGGAGTCGATGTAGATGTATACAAAAATTACTCCCACTACTAATAAACCAATCACGATAACTATGATTATTTTTTTCATAGAAGCATGTCATTGCGAGGAGTGAGAGACGAACGACGAAGCAATCCCCTGATTTTCAGAACCACCTGCGGTTGACTCTCTCTCTCTTTCCTGCTAGCCTGTCATTAGCCTCAGTTTCGAGGCAAGGAGGCAATCATCATGCCGAAGGAGAGCAGGGCGGAATTTCTCCGCAAATGGGTGGGAAAGACGATCTGCCTACATGGTGGTCCGTCTAAGTGTGCCGACGATTTCATCCTCGGCGGCGGTCTCATGATGATGGTGAACTCACACGCCGCACTGGAATTCGGGGGAATCATCGCGACCGAGTATGGACTCACCGTCACGGAGTACGTGAAGGTGCTGGAGGATCACTTCCCGGAATCTGGACCCAAGTATCCTCCTGATCCCTGATCCTGCCGACTAATCAACACATCGGCGCATGCCACCACGAGGCACGCCAGAAGGGAGGAACCCAACGGAGCATACGCACCCACACACGGCCCGCCGCGGCCTGTGGGGTGTCAGCAGAAACCGCGGCCCTATCAAAAGCAGCTTAGGAATAGGCTGTTTTTGTTTTGTGGATAAGCGACTTGACAATATCTTCGCTCTGTGGTACTCTTATTTTAGATGATAAGCCTAGTGTAGTATAAAAACTACTCTGAGTCTCGGAACTCCCGCAAGGGAGTTCTTTTT
>CAZXIF010000133.1:0-6270 GCA_964640395.1 uncultured Gammaproteobacteria bacterium
TGAGTTGTTTGGTTGAAAGGTGTATGGTATACATATTGTTAAAATTAAGAATGAATAGCTTAATTTTAACAAATCATGGTTAAGTTAGCAAGTTAGTATATATGACCTTTGAAAACGAACTTCAACAAATTGGCCGCATGCTTGGCGGATGGATAAAATCCGTCTCTTAAAACAAACCATGCCGACTCAGTCGGCATGGTTTTCTTATCCATCACACTTCGAGAGAAGGAAGAACCAAGATTGCCATTCACGTTCTCAGGATGTTACCTGTTCACGTTGGACCCCTTCGCATCAGCGTTGCCGACGTTCACGAGATTGCCGTCGGAAGACTATCTTGTTGCCTATCCAAAACACGCCGCGAATGGTGAACCATACCTAATAAAACCATTCGCGTGACCGAGCAAAGCAACAAGAAGCAGTATGTGGACAAAGTTTGGTTGTTGGTAAACCGATACACTGGCTGTGCCGATTGTATTAACCAACACTGTTGTGATTTTATAAAATTTTTAGTGTGCGAAACGATTGGTCAAGTGACCAAGTGTTTAAGTATCAAGTGACCAGCGATGTTGTCCACTCCTGCGGGAGAAAGACGAACCAATATAGTCGCGCACGCGCTCAGGATGAGACCTACCCACAAAGGCTCCCCGCGCATCGCAGTCGCCGACGAACACGAGATGGCCGTCGGAAGACTTAGTGGCAGACCAATCATAGGTGTTCTCCAAAGTACGCCGACCATGAGTTCGGAGCATAACAAAAGAACGGTAGAGTGCTTCTAGTGGCTGGGAGCGACTTTGTACTGGATCGAACTGAAGACCGTTATTTTTAGCGAATTTTTCCAGCTCCTTGGTTTGAGCTTCGTGATTTTTTCCGAGTGTGGCCGGTACGACTTCGTCGGTGCTGAGTACCCATTGCAACGGCATAGTATCGGCAGTATAAAACTGTTCTGTTTTATACCAACTTGCTTCGTAGAGTAATTTTCCCTGCTTACGCGCTTTCATATCTGGCGCCAGACGCTGCTCGAGCGCCGCCATCGTGAGCGGAACTTCAAGATGGGATTTTTGATCGGTAAGCGTGCCAACCTGGAGGCGCAACTGCCAGCCGCCGGGTTTTATTTCGCCTCGCTTTACTTTATCCATAAACTGCTTTACATCCGGTTCATTTACAAATTCAGCCAGCAGACGGGCAGCTTCGGCTTTTTGGGACGGATTGAATTCAAGGAGCTTTTGATTATTCTGTAAGGTAAAAGCCTGTTCAACCGCTTCACAGCCCAAGAATTTTTCTCCAAAAAGTTCTCGCATCTCCTGGTACGCTCGATCCGGATTAGTTTCAGCCCCTTCAATCCTTCCCTCAAGCAAACCCCTGGGCTCTGGCATCATGGCAAGCTCTGGAGCGGCTCGTAAATTCAATAATTTGCCCAAGGCGACATTAAATTCTTTCATCGCCGCAGTAAATGTACCAAGGTACAGTTCGTTTAAATTACCATTTTCAATCGTCATGACAAGTCCTTCAACCTGGGCTGGATTCGTTGAGCCGACATGCAGTTTCGCAAGCACTCGCTGAGTGGTGGCGCTCACGTCGGTATACGCAGTTTCAACCTGCTGACTAGCAACTTGGACCTGGCCATAAATCTGATCCAATTCCGCTCTATCCAAGCGGCCAGCTTTTGGCAAAGTCTCAAATAAATGAATAATCCCCTGTTTTTTAGCGCGGGCTATGGCGATTTGTTCTTCTAGGCCAAGCACCATCCGCTCCACACGCTTGGCAGCTGCCATTGTCAGTTGTTTAATATCTAGCACACGCTGGAGTTCGGCATAGGCCTTGGAGACAGGGCCGAAGGACTGATCGGGCGTTGGTTCTTTTGCGTATTCGTGTACCAGGGATAGACACTGCTCGGCTTTTATTTTCTGCAGATCGGTGGCACCAGGTTGCCGCAGTGTATCGGTACCAGTCTCAAAAATTCGTACAATCGTTTGAATTTTCTTGAGTTGTCTTTCAAGGGCGGTGAATTGTTCAGTGTTTAGCACTTCCGTAACTTTTTTAGCTGCCGTTTTTCGGTATTCTGTCCGTGCTTGATGGTGCCCACGTAACTGCTCTTGTTCTTTGAGTTTAGTTTTAAAACCTGTATGCGCCCGATACTTCCCAACTAATCCTTTAATACTCATTTTTCTGCCTACATTTGCCTGCCACCAATCGCCACTTTCCTCTTCAGCAGTGCGTGATTGGGCAGCGCGTTCCAGATCATCACTACTGAAAAACAATGTCTGATTGGTTTGATCAGCCCCACCCGTGGCAGTAGGATGCTCCTTTTCTGCTTGAAGCACCGCCAGGGTTTGCAAATCGTGTTCCGCTTGTTTGAAAGCGACTTCCTCTTCCGGTGAGCTTGCCTCCGTCCGCACCGCTGCGAATGTTGATCGCAATTGGTCATTAATTGAGAGCAGGCGGTCTTCAAGAGCGCGAATAATTTCAGGATCCGCTCTATTAGCAAGCTGGTCTACCGTAGTATTGGCCTCTAACCAGCCATCAACCAGGGCATTTTGACGTGCTAATAATCTTACTGCTGCCGCATGTTCTCGTTGAACATCAGAAGTTATAACGCCGATATCTTTTGGTGTGAGCGATGTTTCTGGTTTTTTGGCCATATTTTTATTAAAAAATTATGCCGAGAAAATTCATGATTAAGCATCCATAGCTTACCCCGAAAAATGCGAAAAGTCAACAAATTTCGACAGCGTAGTCCCTTGCGACTGGTCACTCACCCCTTTCTGCTCTCAACCTTGCTAAGAATTGGCAATTATCCTATCCTCAGAGGATTACCTTTCTACTAAACGGCTGCCGGTAAAAACCTACGGCCAAGAGATTCGCGGACACTGGGGGATCGAAAATCGTAATCACTATGTGCGCGACGTATCGCTTAAGGAAGATAAATCGCGTATTCGAGTTCATCCCGAAATCATGGCCATACTCAGAAGTTTTGCGTTAAATGCCTTGCGAGCAAATCAAGTGAACAACGTGAGCGCGGCATTATATGATAATGCAATTAATGTCAAAAAGCTCCTAGATTACAATAGATTATTGTGAAATAAACAGCCCTGACTCCTCCCCATACCCCTCCTCCGGCTCAAGCGCTTTGCATGAAATAGGTACGAGCCGAGGCGTATAATCGCACGATAGTGTAAAATCAGAAATCCGATCCGCCAGCTGGCGGACGAAATTAGAAACAAATGACATTGTTTCTTTTTTTGATTTTTTAATTTCCAATTTTTTATTGGAGGTACCTAATTTTCTTAACAATCGTCGCGCCAATTTTTTTATTGATCGCGGCAATCAAGTTTTGTTCCTGCAATTTAATTTCTTGGGCAGCGGCAGAGCTGAGGCAGCCGATGGCTAAGACGCCGTCTTTAAGATAGGCCACTTGGGCATAGTCGGCGATATCATTCCCGAAAAGTTGTTTCATGATTTCGTTGCCGGCTTCGACGGTGAGGGCGGCGGCGGCGCCTTTGAGGACGGGCGAGCGGTTGACGCGTTGTTGGAGGAGGTTGGCGAGGCTTTTGAGCATATTGGTTGAGTGTGTGGTGAACGAAAGGGAATCTTTTCTGTTGTGTCCGACTACCTCCCCTCGCCCCTCCTTGAAAAGAGGGGAAAATGGAGTGATGCCTGACTATAGGATACGGTACTCGCAAATTTCTTTGAAGGGGCAGGAGCGGCAGGTGAATTGGCTGGGAGTGGCGGTAAAATCGCCAGAGCGGATGCTTTGCATGGTTTCGAGCAGGTTGGCTTGGAGTTTGGCGATTTCTTTGGCGTTGCCGAGGAAGGATAGTTTGGTGTTGTCGTTGAGGTAATAGAAGGTAAGCTGGCTGGGGGTGCCGATGTGTTGGTATTGGGGGAGTTGTTGGACGGCGACTTGGTAGATCAACAGTTGTTCTTTGTCATCGCCGACGAGCTTGGCTTTGGGGGTGCCGGTTTTGTAGTCGATGATTTCGAGAGTGCCATCGGGGAGTTGGTCGATGCGGTCGATGCGGCCGCGTAAGGAATAGTCCCCTACCCTGATCTTGAACCAGCCTTCGAGGCTGACGGGTATGGTCCAGTGGTCGGTTTGGCTTTGGTAAAATAGTTTAAGGATCTTTTTGCCTTCGGCGTAGTAGGTTTCGCGTTGGTCTTTGTCGTTGTACCAGTCGTCGATCCAGGCTTTGTCGTAGAGGCTTAGCAGCTCTTCAAAAGGAGGGATTTTGGTGCCGGTTGATTTGGGTGTGGTGGCTTGAGGTAGGGCGAAGAGGGAGACTTGTTCGGCGCGATTCAGGTCTTGCACGCGTTCGTAGAAATGTTGCAGTGTGCTGTGCATCGTGGTGCCGAAGCTGAAGCTGGCGTTGCCACGGGTGGGCAACTTGAGAACATTGCCAAGTTTATATTGGTACGGACAGGTTTGATAGGATTTGAGTTGGGAGAATGAAAAGGCGTCGGGGATTTCGTAAGCACTGGTAGTCCCCGCTTGGGCTGGGAAGGCCTCGCGCATTTTTCCTCCCTTTTTAAGGGGAGGCGAGGTGGGGTCGTTTGTGTTAGGAGAAACAACCTCCCCTTGCCCCTCCTTGTCAGACCCCTCAGGGGCAATCCATTCGCATGGGAAAAGAGGGGAAAACCGACCCACTCCTACCCCAGCAGTGACCTTAGCTGTGTAACCAAGCTCAGCGAGAAAACGGCTGATTTTTTTCTCGCGGACTCCGCCGTAGTTGGCGGCGCTGGACATATATAAGCCGTCTTTGGCGCGGGTCATGGCGACGTAGAAAAGGCGACGTTCTTCTTGGATATGGGCATCGCCCTCGGGAAGTTTTTCTTTGATTAGTTCGGGCGGAATTTCGATGGATTCGCCCCGACGGCGGGTGGGAAAACGGTCTTCGACCAGGTTGATCATAAAGACGTAACGGAATTCGAGGCCTTTGGCGGCGTGGACGGTCATGATGCGTAGGGCTTCGGGCTCACGCTCGGTACTTGAGAGTGAACCTTCGTCGCCGATTTCGAGGAGATATTGGAAATGTGATAAAAATCCGGCCACCGTGGCCTCGGCCGGATTGGCGGTGGCGTAGCTTTCGAGTTGTTCGAGGAATTGGTTGAGATAGTCGATGTCGCGTAGAGCGCCTTGGTTGCCGCGGTCTTTGAGATATTTCCAGTAGCCGCTGGTTTCCAGAAATTCTAAGAGCACCATGGTTGGTTTGCATTGGCGGGCGGATTTCATGCCGTCGTGGATGAGGTGGACGAGTTTTTCGACCACGATGGTACCTTCGGGTGAGAGGCTGAATTCGCGGTTGCGTTTGAGGGCTTCGTAGTAGGAGATGCTTTTCTTTTTGGCGTTGTAGGTGATTTTTTGGAGGTCGTTTTCTTTGAATTCTAAAAAGGGTAAGCGTAATAAACGATAGATAGCCGAGGATTCGTGGTGGCTGTCGATGAGTTTGAAAAAATTGAGGCAGTCGAGGATGATGCCTTGGCGGTAGAGTCCGGCAGAGGCTAGGAATTCGTAGGGAATGCCTTGATGTTCGCAGGCAGTAACGAGTGGTTCGGCGTGGCTGTTGGCGCGGACGAGGATGGCGCAGTCGCTCCATTTCAGGTCGGGATCATTGGTGCGTAGTTCGCGGATGGTTTTGAGGGTGGCGGCTACCTCGGCTTCGCCGCTGAGGAAATGCTCATAATGCATGCCGTTCCCTTTACCCCTCCTCGCCTCCCCTTGTAAAGGGGAGGACACGATTGCGGGCTCCTGTGTTAAAGCCCGGCTACTGCGGAGTTTTTTGTCGATACCGAGTTTGACTTCCAGGCGGTCGGGGTTGTTGCCGCTGATGAGTTGGTAGCTGCTGTCGAGAATTTCGGGAACGGAACGGTAATTTTCTACTAGTACTATTTCTTTGGCTTGGGGGAAATCATCTTTGAATCGTAAAATATTGGAGACAGATGCGCCGCGGAAGGCGTAGATGCTTTGGTCGTCATCGCCGACGACGGTGAGTTGGCTCCCACCACCCCTCGCCCCTCCTCCGGCAGGAGGGTGAAAGAATTGTCCTCCCTCGGTCAGCGAATTGTTCCCGTCGATGATTTTGACGAGTTCGTATTGAGCCCAGTTTACATCTTGGAATTCGTCGACCAGAATAAATTTGAAGCGCTCTTGGAGTTTTTTTAGAATGGCGGGGCGTTTTTGTAACAAGTCAAGGCTGTACTTGATGAGGTCGCCAAAATCGAGAACGTTATTTTCAAGCAGAAGTTGGTTGTAGGTATGGTACGCGCCCGCTAGTT
>CAZXIF010000134.1:0-15213 GCA_964640395.1 uncultured Gammaproteobacteria bacterium
TACTTTCTTATATTCTTGATACAGATTGTTGGTATTCATACATTATTTAAGATGCGAATCAGCAAATTAACGCGAATCTGGCGAATGGTAGCGAATATGCGAATGACGCCGTTGGCATTTGCCACCATTCGCTAGATTAGCATGGTATTCGTAGATTAGCATCATATTTGATTAATCAATTATGGCTTTGCAGGCTCGGCAGACGCGTTGTTTCTGGTCGCCGTTTATGGCATAGCCGACGCGGATAGCTTTCTGGCATTTCGGGCACACGAGCATTACTTTGCTGACAGCCATCGGCCCGGACAATTCGATCTGCTGACCTGGTTCTCCGGCTTTTTTGGACTTCAAATGCTTTTTGATGATATTCATGCCTTCCACTACTACTTTACTTTCGGACGGAAAAACCTGAAGCACTTTGCCGGTCTTGCCCTTGTCTTTGCCGCTGATAATTTTTACGTTGTCGTTGGTTTTTATTTTCATAGATTAGCTTGTTAGCTTTTTAGCTAATTAGCTGATTAGCTTTTTAGGTGTAGTGATCCAATCACTCTTCCTAAGAAGCTAACTAGCTAAAAAGCTAACGCCCTACAACACCTCTGGAGCCAGAGAAATAATTTTTTGAAAGCCTTTAGTGCGCAGTTCGCGGGCAATCGGTCCAAAAATACGTGAGCCTTTGGGTTCTTTGGTTTTGCGGTCGATAATCACGCCGGCGTTCTCGTCAAAGCGAATATAGGTGCCATCGGTGCGGCGGTATTCTTTGCGCTGGCGGACAATCACCACGTGGACAATTTCACTTTTTTTAATCAGTCCGCGCGGGGCGGCTTCTTTGACTACGCAGGTGACCACGTCGCCCAGCTGGCCGTAGTGTTTTTTGTAACCATCGAGGACACGAATACACTGGAGCTTTTTGGCGCCCGTGTTATCGGCTACGTGGAGCATGGAGCGATGTTGAATCATAAATCTAGCTTCTTAGCTAATTAAATACCAACGCTTGGTTTTGGACAACGGTCGGCATTCGCGGAAAGTCACGGTATCGCCCACTTTGGCGACGCCTGATTCATCGTGCACATGGTAGGTCCTACTGACGCGATAGCGTTTTTGATATTTAGTATTCAATTTTCGGGTGTCTACTCGAACCGTAATAGTCTTCTCCATTTTGGTGGAGAGCACGGTTCCAGTAAATTCACGAAAATGATGAGTGGTTTTAGCAGTTGATTCCATTTTTGCGGTTGATTCCATACAATCGTATTATTATTTAACGCTTGATACCAACGCTTTGGCCTTGGCGGTGAGGAGCGTTTGGATTTGGGCAATTGTGCGGCGTAGTTGACTAATAAGGTGAACCTGCTTCAACGCTTTGGCAGCAACTTTCAGGCGGTGCGCGTGCAGCTCGGCATTGAACTTGGCCAATAACTCTTGGAGCTCAGCAACGCTTTTGTTTTTTAAATCAGTCAATTCCATACTACAAATTTAAACAGATTTTTTGGATTTAGACAGATTAAGTTATTTCTGTTTACTAATAAATTTGGTCTTTACTCCCAGTTTGTAACTGGCCAGGTGTAGGGCTTCGGCGGCTGATTCGGGGGTGATACCGACCATTTCAAATAACATTGTACCAGGTTTTACTACCGCGACATAATGATCCGGGGCGCCCTTGCCTCCACCCATGGGAGTCTCGTTGCCTTTTTGGGTCACTGGTTTGTCAGGGAAAATACGGATCCAGATTTTACCACTGCGGCGGACATAGCGAGTCAACACGCGGCGTACGGATTCAATCTGGCGACTGGTGATCCAGCCGTAATCAACACATTTCAAACCAAAATCACCAAAACTGAGGAAGGTGGAGCGAGTGGCTACTCCCAGTCCGCGGCGGCGGCCTTTATGCCATTTGCGATGTTTTACTTTTTTGGGTAACAACATATCGAGAAGATTCAGCTTAGGCTCTAATAGTTTGCTTAGGATCCGGGGCGACTAATTGTTCTTTATCAAATTTGTCTTGGCGGCCAAAGGTTTCACCATGATAGACCCAGACTTTGATGCCGATTTTTCCATACACGGTGTTGGCTTCGACAAAGGCGTAATCTACATGGCTGCGGATGGTGATGAGGGACATTTTCCCCAGAGCCAATTTTTCGGTGCGGGCGATTTCGGCGCCGTTCAAGCGACCGCCCATTCTCATCTTGACCCCTTTGGCGCCAGCCGTCATGACTTTTTGCAAAGCTTGTTTCATGACGCGGCGGAAAGGCATACGGCGTTCAATTTCTTGCGCGGCGTTGGTGGCCACAATCATGGCGGAGGTGGCCGGATTCTTGACTGCTTGAATATTCAGTTTAACTCGATATTTGTATTGTAAAATTTTGCGTTCGATATCACGGCGGAGAGTTTCGAGACCAGCGCCATTGCGGCCGATAATAATACCAGGCTTACCAGCCAAAATAGTAATAATCGCTTCCTTGGGGTTTCGTTCAATACTGACCGCGTCTAAATTGGCTTCCTTGAGCTTTTTGGTAAGATACTCACGAATCTTCACTTCCTGAGAGAGATATTCCGGCAATTGTTTGCCACGAGCAAACCAGCGTGAGTGCCAGGGAAACACGTGCGGCGTGCGATGCATGATTACGGAAACTTTGTGACCCATAGGATATGAAATTTTCAATTTTCAATTTTCAATTTTCAAATTTGGGTATGGTTTGAACATTAAATCATTGACTCATTGAAAATTGTTTAGAAATTGGAAATTAAAAATTGGAAATTATTCTTTTGTTTTATTAATTGGCTTTTTCTTTTCTTCCACTTCTGCTTTTTCAGATTTCTCTCCCGTCAATACCAAATTAATATGACAGGTCGGTTCTCGGACCGGGGTGGCGCGTCCGTGGGCTTTCGGCATGAAACGCTTCAGTGATGGGCCCTGGTTCACCATGATGGAACTTACTCGGAGCGTAGCAGCTGGAATGGAAAAATTGTGTTCGGCGTTCGCTACGGCCGAGCGGAGTAACTTCAGCAAGGGTAACGCCGGGCGCTTGTTCAAGACCGATAAGGCATTGATAGCGGTGCTTACTTTTCGGCCGCGCATTAAATCAGCCACCAAGCGAACTTTGCGGGGGCTCATGCGGAAATAATTTAGACTGGCTTTAACCTCTTGCATCATAGTGTTAGAATCTGGAATTTGGAATCTGGAATTTGGAATGTAGTCCGTGAATCGACCATGATCACTGTGCTAAATTCTATATTCCAGATTCTAAATTCTCAATAATTACTTTTTGGGGGCCGGAGCGGTGGCGGTGCCAGGCTTGGCCTCTTCTTTGGCCATCTTGCCGCCATGGCGCACGAATTTGCGCGTCGGGGAAAACTCTCCCAAGCGGTGACCCACCATGTTTTCGTCAACTAATACTGATAGAAAATCTTTGCCATTATGCACCGCAAAGGTTACTCCCACCATTTCAGGAGAGATAACACAGGCGCGTGACCAGGTTTTGATCGGGGTACGCTTGCCGCTGGCCTTGAGAGCCAGGACTTTCTGCACGACGCGGGGATCAATGTATGGACCTTTTTTTAAACTGCGGGACATAGGTGATTAGTGATTGAATCTTGAAACTTATTTCTTACGGCCTTTGCGCGGGCTGAGAATAAACTTGTCGCTCCATTTCGTGGGCTGACGAGTACGGACGCCACGAGCGGACTTGCCATAGACTGTTTGCGGACCGCGTTTCTGACCGATCGGACTGTGGCCTTCACCACCACCATGTGGGTGGTCGACCGGGTTCATGTTCTTGCCTTTGACGGTCGGGCGAATACCACGGTGGCGCATACGGCCGGCTTTGCCCCAGCGCACCAAGCGGTGGTCGGCATTACTAAGCAAGCCAATACTGGCAGTACATTCTTTGTGGATCAAACGAACTTCACCAGAAGGTAATTTGAGCTGAGCGTAACCCTCGTCAATACCGATAAACTGAGCCGATAATCCAGCGCTACGCACCAACTGGCCGCCTTTGCCTGGAGTCATTTCAACATTATGAACAAATAAACCAACCGGGATTTGCTCAAGCGGGAAGCGATTGCCGACATTGGATTCGCCTGGTTTATTGGAGCAAATGACGGTGGCGCCAACTTTGAGACCTTCCGGGCACAAAATATAGCTTTTTACCTCATCGGAATACTGAATGAGAGCAATGCGACAGGTACGATTGGGGTCGTATTCAATAGCCAGAACCGTGGCTGGAATATCGTATCTTTGCTGTTTGAAATCAACCAGGCGATAGAGTTTTTTGGCTCCGCCGCCCTGGTGACGGACGGTAATGATACCTTGGTTGTTACGGCCAGAGTTAGGTTTCAAAATAGTCACCAGGCTTTTTTCTGGTTTGAATTTCGTGAGGTCGGAAAAACTATCAACACTTGATTGTCGGCGACCTGGACTGGTTGGCTTATAAATCTTAATCGGCATAGTATTTAAACTCCTTCGTGAATCGTGATTGAACTACCCTTCGGTAAGGTGACAATAGCTTTTTTGTAATCACCACGGCGACCAGCGCTCTTGCCAAAACGGATACGTCGTCCACCCATATTTATCACATTCACCGATACTGGTTTGACATCGTACAATTCTTTGACGGCGCGGGCGACCTGTATTTTCGTGGCGTCTTTGCTGATAACAAAGCTGTATTGATTCAAAGAGGCGCCCTGCGATGATTTTTCGGTAACGAGTGGGCGAACAATTATTTTGTAGGCGGTTCCGGTAAGGTTTGTAGCTTTTATGGTAGCGGTTTTTGCGGCCGGGGCGACACTTTTGCTCGGAGCCGCTATACTTTTTTCGACAACCAAATCGGTACTAGGCTTGCTCGAAGCAGAGACAGGCTTCTTAGCCAGCTCAGCGGCGGTTTGTTTTTTTGTCCAACGGTCCAATAAGCCCATACGAATCGACTATTTATTAAACAATTCAGTTAATTTGGCGATACCGGCGGTGGTGGTGATGATCGCTTGTTTGCCCAATAACTCGGGCACGCTGATGGTGCCGGCTGGCATGGTGGTAATTTTCTGTAAATTACGGGTGCCCAGGATCACTTTTTTATCCGCTTCTGGGGTAATGATCAAAAAGGTGGTTTGTTTTAATGGTAAGGTTTTTAATAAGGCGGCGAACAGTTTGGTTTTGGTGTCAGCCAGATCGAAACTCTCGAGCACATACAGAGCGTGTTCGCGAACTTTGTCGCTAAAACACATCTTGATGGCCAAACGGTTCATCTTTTTATTGACTTTGGTTTTATAATTGCGAATTGATAAGGGACCGAAGGTTACCCCGCCACCTTTCCAGATTGGCGAACGGATAGAGCCGTGACGAGCGCGGCCGGTGCCTTTTTGTGGCCAGGGTTTCTTGCCGCCACCGTGGACTTCACCGCGATTTTTGGTGTCTGCCCAAGGTTCGCGTTGGTTGTTCATATGGGACACGAATACTTGGTGCACGACTTCTGGTTTGGCTGCCACGTCGAACAAGCCACTGGCTAATTCTAGTTCGCTGGCGACTTTGCCTTCTAGATTGTAGACGTTAACTTTCATAATTTTTTAAGATTCTACTTCTACTTGCTTTTCGAGGGACTCTTCACTTCGCTGTGGCTCGTTCAGGATGACATCAGGCTTTGACGCCTTCGTCACCTTCAATTCTCCCTTGCCACTAATCAACAATAATCCGTTGCGGCCACCAGGGACTGCGCCTTTGATATACAATTCGTTGACTTCAGGTTTTACGCCAACAATCTCCAGGTTCGTTACGGAAACACGCTCGCCGCCCATGCGGCCAGCCATGCGCATACCTTTGAATACGCGCTGTACGCCACCGGCTCCGATAGAGCCAGGCATACGGAGGTTGTCTTTGTGACCGTGGGAGGCTGGACCACCGCGAAAATGATGACGTTTTACCACACCGGCAAAACCCTTACCTTTGGAGGTGCCGATGACGGTGACCATATCGCCGACGACAAAGGTGTCGACCGTGACGACATCGCCACGCTCTAAACCGTCTACTTTTTCCATGGTGAAATCACGCAGGGTGCCGACGGGTGGTAATTCTTTTAATCGTCCGGCTTGGGGTCGTTTTAGACGCCATTCTTTCTGTTCACCAAAACCAAGTTGGATAGCGTGGGTTTTGTTCTCAACGGCTTTGACTTGCACAATCGGACAGGGGCCGGCCAACACGCGGGTTACGGGCACGACCGTCCCATTATCAAGAAAGATTTGAGTCATGCCGATTTTTTTCCCTAAGATAGATTTCATATCAACTACTAATCGCGAAAAACTAATCTTCGTAATTTTTAAAGTATCTAACAAAAAAACTAGAAGCAACCAGACTGAAAATAATTCAGGGTGTGTGCTTCTAGCCTTTTAAACTATGCCTTTTACAGGAACTTTAACCATATACTTTCGCTCCAGTGAAACGGCGTTCAAAATGGCTGGTAAGAAATTTTCAAATAAGTTTATCTCCTGATTAATTCGCGCCTAATACATGTTTTCCGAACACAGATTACACAGATTTGCAAGGGATTACACGGATTGTAATTGTGTGGATCTTATGTACTTGGTTTGACTAATCTTGTAGCGACACGATTATACCTGGCTCAATTCTCCCTGTCAATGGGCAACCGCCGCTTACATCTTTATCTCGATATCCACTCCGGACGGCAGGCTGAGC
Source organism: uncultured Gammaproteobacteria bacterium (assembly GCA_964640395.1). GTDB lineage: Bacteria > Patescibacteriota > Patescibacteriia > Magasanikbacterales > GWA2-37-8 > CAZEDL01. Next base: position 6,674 of record CAZXIF010000134.1, read on the forward strand.
GCCATGAGGGCTTCGAGGGCTTTCGGCGAGGCATTCACAATGTCGATAAGACGCTTATGAACGCGCATTTCGTATTGTTCGCGGGCATCTTTGTGTACGAACGTGGAGCGGTTGACGGTGAATTTTACCTTTTCGGTGGGGAGCGGGACTGGCCCGACAACTTTGGCGTCATTGCGCTCGGCCGTGGCTACGATGGTTTTGGTCGCTATATCAATGATTCGATTGTCGTACGCGCGAATTTTAATGCGAATACGGGTACCGGCTGGGTCGTCTTTTTTCGCAGCTGGATTGTGAGTTGCAGTGGCCATGTTACTATAAAGAACTGAATAAAGAACTTAATAAAGTTGAGCCGGGGCGAAATCCCGCCTGCCTGCCGGTAGGCAGGCTCGCGCGGGGAACAATCAAAAGGGGGTGATTTGAACACCCCCCGTTAATATTATTTGATAATTTTGACTACTACACCCGAGCCGACGGTTTTGCCACCTTCACGGATGGCAAAATTCATCTTTTCCTCGAGCGCAACCGGAACAATCAACTTGACTTTGAGGCTGACCGTGTCGCCGGGCATGACCATTTCGGTGCCGACTGGCAACTCTACTTCACCGGTTACATCGGTAGTACGGATGTAAAATTGAGGTTTGTAACCTTTGAAGAACGGTTTGTGGCGGCCGCCTTCTTCTTTGGTCAAGATATAGACTTCACCTTCATATTCGGTATGCGGGGTAACACTGCCCGGTTTGGCCAGTACCATACCGCGTTCGACATCTTCTTTCTTGGTACCGCGCAGGAGCAATCCAGCGTTGTCGCCAGCTTGACCTTCTTTCAAACTCTTGTTGAACATTTCAATGCCGGTAACGATGGTTTTGCTGACTTCTTCTTTCAAGCCGACGATCGAAACTTCTTCGTTGATTTTGATCATACCGCGTTCGATACGACCGGTGACAACGGTGCCACGGCCTTCGATGGAGAAGACGTCTTCTACCGGCATGAGGAATGGTTTGTCGATGTCGCGCACTGGATCAGGGATGAACTCGTCCACTGCGTTCATGAGGTCGAGGATTGGTTTGGCAGCAGCTTCGTCGGTCGGGTTCTCGAGGGCTTTGATAGCTGAACCACGGATAACCGGGGTTTTTACTGAGTCAAAACCATATTTTTTGAGGAGGTCGCGGACTTCTTCTTCCACCAAATCAATCAATTCTTTGTCGGAAACCATGTCGCATTTGTTAAGGAAGACCACAATGTACGGTACGCCAACTTGGCGAGCGAGCAAGATGTGTTCGCGGGTCTGCGGCATCGGGCCGTCCGCGGCGGAAACAACGAGGATGGCGCCGTCCATCTGAGCGGCTCCAGTAATCATGTTTTTGACGTAGTCAGCGTGGCCTGGGCAGTCCACATGGGCGTAATGGCGCTTGGCTGTTTCGTATTCCACGTGAGCGGTGGCGATGGTAATACCGCGGGCTTTCGACTCTGGGGCTTTGTCCAGATCATCGACGCCTTTGTTCTGAGCGGTCATACCGTGGGCGGTAAGAACCTTCAAAATAGCCGCCGTGGTGGTGGTCTTGCCGTGGTCGACGTGGCCGATGGTTCCAATGTTGACGTGGACCTTATTGCGAATAAAATCAACCATATTATGGTTTTGTCGTTACGCGGCACTTCGGCGAGTGGTCGCCTTAGTTTTATACCCAACCGCGGATTTTTTTAGAAATGTACGATACACGATACACGTATTACGATACAATTGTATTGTGTATCGTTTTACGTGTATCGTGCATTGTTTTATTTTATTACAGACGAATAACTAACCAAAGTTGGGCTAGTTTTCATAACCAGTGTTTACTTTTTTACAATGGCGACACTATAGCAAACCGCTTTAAAAATGGCAAGGGGAAGGAGTGTGGACAAATCATTCAACTGGTTCCAGATAAAACGGTGGATCGGTGTCTTCGCTCGGAATATCGGCCAAACTTTCCTCGGTCGAGGAGGGCTTGATCTCCGGACTAACCCAATCATCGTTAAAGTCCAGTTTTGGGCCGGATGAAAAATCTTTTTTAGTGACCGTAGATAACTCAGATTCCGGAAAAAAATCGTTCGGCAGAGCATAGTCTTGCTCATCGTCAAACGAGATGTCATCGTCGGGATCAAGCGCGCGGCCTGAGGGCGACCACGCATCTTCGCCCTCGTCATTGTCAGACGATTCCTCATCGTGTTCGGCCCAGCCGGCCATGGCATCACTGGCTAAGGGCCAGCAATCGGAATCCCAGGGGTCGGTAGCTACCTTTTTAAGCGCAATTTTTTCGTATTCAGTGAGCGTGAGCAGCACCACTACGTCGTCGGTGGCTTGATCCATGATGACGACGCGGTCATTGGTGGTTTTGATAAGCGAGAGGACGCGATTCAGTTGGGAATTTTTCATAGCACGGATTACACGGATTTAAAACCGGATTACACGGATTTTGTGAAACCGTGGTTATTGTGACGACAATTTTTGTTCAAATTTTTGTAATTCTATCATGCGCTGATTTATTGTCAATTGGTCGGCGGGAGAAAAGGCTTTTACTTGCGCGGCGAAGGCTTCATTGGTAAGACCGCGTCGGATAGCTTCAGCACGGTAATGTTCAGCGGTAGAAATCGGGCGCAGATCAGTCTTGAAAAATCCTAACAGGACTGCGCCGCGCCGAACATCGCCATCTTTACCGGCTTCGACTTCCAGCCAGGGCGCCATACCGGCTGGCGGCCAATTGATTTCGATTTTGGTTGGTGTTTTCAACACGATCGACTTTTTCCTATTTGGCACCATATAGCGGCCGGGCGGTAGGACCCAGGAACGGTGGTATTTCTGTGCTTGCGATTCGAACATGTAACCGGCTTGCATGAGCAGCGCTTCGATTGGCGCGGCGCTAGCGAGCAGCACATTCGGCGTTTCGGCGCGTTTCATGACATCACCCCGCTCGTCTAATTTCTTTAAACGCTTCTTGGCATTGAGGTGCAGCTCTTGATAATCGACATTACGCAAGCGAATGCCGCGCTTGGGGAATTCTTCAGGATATTCCAGGACTAAGCCGCCGTCCTCGGTGCGCGCATTTTCAAAACCAATAAAATCTAACCACGTTTGCAAATATTTAGTGTCTTCTGGATCGGCCAACAAACCATCGAGTGACAGCCAGATAGTATCACCGGCGTGCGGAGCGCTCTCATCAATTTCCGTTACTGCGTCGACCTTCGCCGAGGGAGTCTCTTGGTTCGCGGTTTCTTTGGACTCAGTCTCGGGTTCCTCGGCGGCGGGACGTTTGAAACGGAGATCGGTAAATAGACGCCAGGGTTGACTGATTATGCTATCACCGGCTTGCCGTAAGAGGAAATTAATGGTTGTGAGGAATTTTTGACTTATAAAAAAGTCTGCCTCTTTATCCTCAGGGGCGAATAGTTTGCTTTCGATTTCTTCGGGAATTTCAACTCGAAGTTCCGGGGCTTCTGAGGATATTATTGGCGCTAGTTCGGACTGCACAACGGGGGCGCGTGGAAATTTGTCCATAAGTTTAACAAGAAAGATGGCTTAATAGAACTTTTGGGAAGCGGCGGTTTTTCATTTGTTTTTATCCTACTCTTTTACACAAAAATGAACAGGTTTTAATAAAAAATCCCCCAGCGAGCGCCGGAAGATTTTCTTTGTTTCTAATAGCAGCTTGCTTTATCGAGGGGATTGCCACGTCGGCCAATGCGAATTCGCCTCCTCGCAATGACACCTTGGGGTCGCTCCCTAATTTCTAGTTTCTAATTTCTTGTTATCAATTACTTCTGTTTGCCGGCAATGATCGTCGCCGCGACATTGTTCGGGACGTCGGCGTAGTGATCGAATTCCATGCTGTAGCTGGCGCGACCCTGGGTCATGCTGCGCAGACTGGTGGCGTAGCCGAACATGCTGGCGAGCGGTACCATGGCCTTCACCACTTTCATCTGGCCGCGGTCGGTCATTTCCTGAATCTGACCACGGTTTGAGTTGAGGTCGCCGATCGCGTCACCCATGAAATTTTCCGGAGTCACGACTTCTACTTTCATGATTGGTTCCATGATTACCGGGTGGGCTTTTTTACAAGCGGCCACAAAGGCCATGGAGCCAGCCATCTTGAACGCGATTTCGCTGGAGTCGACATCGTGGTAACTGCCATCGTAGCAGGTGACTTTTACATCTACTACTTTATAGCCGGCCTGGATACCCCGACTGATGCCTTCTTTAACCCCTTTTTCAATAGCGGGTAAAAATTCGCGCGGTACCACGCCACCTTTGACTTCGTCTACGAATTCAAAACCGGCGCCGGTGGCGGCAGGTTCTACGCGGAGCCAACAATGGCCATACTGACCACGGCCACCAGACTGTTTGATGTACTTACCTTCGGCTTCGGCGGAAGCGCGGATGGTTTCTTTGTAGGCTACTTGCGGGGCGCCGATATTCGCTTCTACTTTGAACTCGCGCTTCATGCGATCGACGATAATATCGAGGTGCAGTTCACCCATACCGGAGATAATAGTCTGGAGGGTTTCGGTATCAGTATGAATTTTAAAAGTAGGATCTTCTTCGGCGAGTTTCTGCATGGCCATACCGATACGCTCTTGGTCGGCTTTGGTTTTGGGTTCGATAGCCACCGAGATAACCGGTTCGGGGAAGACGATTTTTTCGAGCACGATCGGTTTATTTTCCGCGCAGAGCGTATCACCAGTTGAAACATCTTTCAGGCCGATAGCGGCGGCAATTTCTCCAGAGAACACTTCAGTTACATCTTCACGGCTGTTGGCGTGCATACGTACGATACGACCCAAACGTTCTTTTTGGCCTTTGGTAGAGTTGTAGACATAGCTACCTGCGGTAACGACGCCAGAGTAGACGCGGAAGAATATCAGCTTACCCACGAATGGGTCGGTGGCAACTTTGAAAGCCAAGGCAGAGAATGGATCGGTGTCGGTCGCGTGGCGGGATTCTACCTCTTCGGTATCGGGGTTCGTGCCTTTGATTTCGGCGAGGTCAGTCGGAGCGGGCAGGTAACTCACCACACCATCAAGCATGAATTGCACGCCGATATTGCCAAGCGCGGAGCCACAGAGTACCGGGTACATCTGACCTTTCAGGGTTAAGGTGCGGATAGCGGCTTTGATTTCTGGGATAGTTAATGAGTCAGGATCGTTTAAATATTTGGCCATGAGTGAGTCATTGGCTTCGGCGGCTTTTTCAACCAGCTTGGCGCGATATTCTTTGGTTGGCTCTACCATGTCTTCCGGAATCGGGATCTCGATAATGTTTTGGCCCTTGTCCCCTTCGAATTTATAAGCTTTGCCTTCTACCACATCAATCAGCCCAGAAAAAGTTCCGACCTGACCGATAGGCAATTGAATCGGGTAGGCTTCTTTGGAGAGACGCTCTTTGATAGAGGCGAGACTCATATAAAAATCCGCGCCGATTTTGTCCATTTTATTCAAAAAGGCGATGCGGGGCACGTTGTATTTGTCAGCTTGGTGCCAGACGGTTTCGGATTGGGGTTCTACACCTTGTGAGCTGTCGAATACGGCCACCGCGCCATCGAGTACGCGCAAACTGCGCTCTACTTCTACGGTGAAATCCACGTGGCCCGGCGTATCAATAATGTTGATGCGGTGTCCTTTCCAGAAACAAGTCGTGGCCGCGCTGGTAATGGTAATACCGCGTTCTTTTTCCTGTTCCATCCAGTCCATGGTCGCTTCACCTTCGTGTACTTCGCCGATCTTGTGTTTTTTGCCGGTATAAAACAAAACGCGTTCGGTGGTGGTGGTTTTACCCGCGTCAATATGGGCCATGATGCCGATATTGCGGGTGTTTTCGAGGGAATATTCGCGGGGCATAAAATGAATGCTAATTAGATTTTAGTTGTAATCGAGGCCTAGAAAGACTAGTTAAAGAATTTCTAAAAATAGCTTAAATTGCTAAATTGTTATCATTCGCTACGCTCATTAATTGTTAAATTGTTTTTTGACACGGACACTAACAGTTTAGCAATTTAACAGTTTAACAATTTTATCTCGCAAACCGCGCGAAGTGCGCAAACGCTTTGTTGGCTTCGGCCATGCGGTGCATATCATCGCGTTTGCGGATAGCGTCGCCGAGACCCTGCTGACTATCGAGGATAATAGTCGCTAATTTGAGGTGCATTGGCTGGCCTTTCTTGGCGCGGGCAGCTGCGATAATCCAGCGGCACGACAAGGCGTGCTGGCGTTCGCCACGTACTGGCAGCGGCACTTGGTAGTTGGCGCCACCGACACGGCGGGAGCGGACTTCTACCTGCGGTTGGACATTGCGCAGCGCTTCTTCAAAGACTTTTATTGGGTCTTTTTTGGAGACCTCGGCTACTTTGTCGAGCGCTTTATACATGATAGCTTGGGCAATCGTTTTCTTGCCTTTGGTCATCAAGTGATTGATAAATTTGGCGAGCACAGCGCTGCCATATTGAGGATCAGATTTTATGATTCGTTTTTTAGCGGGAGCTCCACGCATACGTTAGTATTTTAGTAGGGGGTTTATTAAAGAGTTCTAAATTATCGTTTTATTCAAGAAACGGTCTTAGGAAAATTTACGATACACGATACACGTAATACGATACAAAACGCTCGGCATTGTGTATCGTTCTATGTGTATCGGGTATCTTGTTGATTACTTTTTCGCCGCCTTTGGCCGTTTGTTGCCATACAGACTGCGGCTGCGACGACGATTGCCGACACCCTGGGTATCGTAGACACCGCGCACGATGTGGTAACGCACACCTGGCAAATCTTTAACACGGCCGCCGCGGATGAGGACGATGGAGTGTTCCTGCAAATTGTGGCCTTCACCCGGAATATAGGCGATGACTTCTACGCCATTGCTGAGGCGGACTTTGGCGACTTTACGCAACGCGGAGTTTGGTTTTTTCGGGGTGGTGGTATACACCTTGGTGCACACGCCACGTTTGAAGCTGGTGCCTTTTTTGAAAAAGGTGGTTTTGCGGTGCAAGTTGTCGACGGTGAATTGCAGGGCAGGCACTTTGGTCTTGCGGACCTTTTTTACCCGGCCTTTGCGGATCATTTGGTTGACGGTAGGCATGTTCTGAGAAATTAGAAATTAGAAATTAGAAATTAGAAACTGGGGATAACGTAGTAAATCTATAGTAAGTTCATATCTATAAAAATCCGTGTAATCCTCACTCGCTAATCTGTGTAATCCGGACTAAATAAAAAGACTGACGTTAGTTTCATCAGCCACGATTTTTGCTACGTTCTAAACAAAAAGATACCTGATCTCCTATCAGATGTCAAGGTAGCCACTGTGTATATAGTAACCCAGCCACTCTTTCAGCTGACCAATCACTCTAAAATTTTGAAGCCTAATTTTATGAATTGCTGATCAAAAGTAAAGCAGTTCTGCAGGTTGTTTTGTTTCATCAGGATAGCCGAATAGCAATCAATCATGCTGATGTCTTTATCGGTGATTTTTTTAAAAAGCCGATAGGCGCTGTGTCGCGCGGCCTCGTCAACGGCCAGCAGAATTGGAAAATCTTCGTGCTCGGTGGTGGTCAAAAAAGCCACGGCGTCTAGTTTGGAAACACGCATTGACAGGACGGTAGCCACTTCATCGCTGATAGAGTGTCTCGTCAACCTGATCGGAAAGATTCCGCGGACCGCCTGGTTTGGACAGGGCGAGCACGGCTGCCAAGCCTTTGGCTCCGACCGATTTCTGCGCGGGAGCGGTCAGCAGATCGCGGCGTAAAAAAGTACGAATTACGTTCGAAACCGAAGTATGACTGGCGCGCGCGTAGCGTACCAGCGATTGTTTTAGTTCGTGATCAAGTAAGATTTGAGTGCGTTGCATACACACCTATCATACACCATATAACTGTTGCTTGTCAAAATGGACTGTGGACTACCCTGAGTGGGGATAATTCGTTAGTAGAAAGCAGCCCAGCGATGCACCGCTGGAGCAAAACAGTAGACAAATTACTTATTTTTGCATAAAATGACTAAAAAGCTTGAAATTTGAAAGGTTTTTAGATTAAAAAATTATGTTTTCTGGAATTATCAGCGCCGCTGAAAAAATAAAAGCCGCCAAACACGACCGTGGGTCGTTATTTTTGACGATTCAAAGGCCGAAAAAATGGAAATTAAAGTCGGGCGACTCAATCGCGACGAACGGGGTTTGTTTGACAGTGAGAACCGTTAGCAAAGACGCCTACACGACGGAGCTAATGCCTGAGACCCTCAAAACCACTACTTTTGGCAAAATTGTGCCTGAACGAGTGAATTTGGAGCGACCGCTCACCTTGCAGACGCCACTTGATGGGCACCTGGTACTCGGGCATGTGGACGCGGTTGGCGCTATTCGTGCAATCAAGCCAGCCGGACGAGCGACTACGTTTACTATCGCTTTCCCCGCTCAATATGGCCGATGGGTAGCGGAAAAAGGTTCGATAACCGTCGATGGGATTGGCCTGACTGTGGTGAGTGTTACCAAGAACACCTTTAACGTCTCCTTGGTTGATTATACT
>CAZXIF010000135.1:0-9103 GCA_964640395.1 uncultured Gammaproteobacteria bacterium
TCAATTTTTTCTTTAGCTAACAAATCAAGCAAGGCGTACAAATGTTCCGGGCAACTATGCGCGCTATTATGATTACTCAGGAGCCCGATCACATGCGCGGCAGTATGGTACTTTTTTATATGATGAATCGCCTGGTGAAACGCGTTATTTTTATAAAAAGTTCCGTCCGCGATGGCCTCGGACACATACAGCGCGTCCTGTTTTACCACCCGCCCCGCTCCCAAATTTAAATGTCCAGCTTCGCTATTTCCCTCTTGCCCCTTGAACAAACCGACCGCCGTACCGCTAGCTTCTAGCTCTGTGTAGGGATATTTTTTTACATAACTAAAATAATGCGGCGCGGTCTTCGGCGTAATCGCCGATACTGCTTGGGGATTATGGGTGACGCCCCAACCGTCGAGGATGATTAATAAAGTGGTTTTTAATTTTGACATACACTTAAAACCCCAACTCCGATTCAATCTCCATCAACCGATTATACTTTTCCACGCGCTCCGAACGTGACAATGATCCAGTCTTAATAAAATCGGCGTTCACCGCCACTGCCAGATCAGCGATAAAGGTATCAGCCGTTTCCCCACTACGGTGCGACACGCTCACTTTGTAGCCATGCTGTTGCGCCAATTTGATCGCCTTCATCGTCTCAGTCAGCGTACCGATCTGATTCACTTTTATCAGAATCGCGTTCGCTACCCCCTGATCAATTCCCTGCTGTAGCCGAGCCGGATTCGTGACAAACAAATCATCTCCCACCAAAGCTACTTTTTTACCAAGCTCTTTGGTGAGCGCCTGCCAACCACCCCAATCATCCTCAGCCAAACCATCCTCCAACGAAACCAGAGGATATTTGGTTAGCAATTTTTTCCACATCAATATCATACCCTTAGCATTCAATTTTTTCTTATCAGTACGCAAGGTATAGGTTTTACTTTTTACATCATAAAATTCCGACGCCGCCGGATCCATGGCAATCGCTACGTCCTTGCCCGGACGATACCCCGCGCGCGTTATGGCTTTCATAATATATTGCAGTGCTGCTTCATTGCTTTTAAGCTGTGGCGCAAAGCCACCTTCATCGCCTACCCCCACCGCAAACCCTTTTTCTTTGAGAATCGTCTTCAGGGCGTGAAAAACTTCAGCGCCGATACGGACACGCTCGCGAAATAATCGGGCTTGGGGAACAATCATGCACTCCTGCCAGTCAATTGTCCAATCAGCGTGCGCTCCGCCATTAATTACATTCATCGTGGCGATCGGCAACGTAAAACCGTCCAACTTAAATTCATATACCTCACGCAAATAACGATACAAAGGAAGATTATTCGCCGAGGCCCCGACGCGGGCGGCCGCTAGCGAGACCGCGAGAATGGCATTTGCCCCAAGCTTTGACTTATTAGGTGTCCTATCAACCTCGAGCATGATCTTATCAATCGCTGTTAAATCTGCTATCGACATACCTTTAAGCGCAGGCGCGATCACCGTGTTCACATTTTTTACCGCCTTTAACACACCTTGACCTCCATATCGCTTCCCCCCATCGCGTAATTCTAAGGCCTCATGAACACCGGTCGAAGCGCCAGAGGGAACTTTTGCCACGCCAAAAATACCGTTTTCCAAAACTACTTTTGCCTCCACGGTAGGATTGCCCCGAGAATCCAAAACTTCTCGAGCGGTAATGGTACTAATCTTCATAACCAGCTAACAAATGAGTAAAAGCCGACTTACTATACCATACCTATAAACTAACTAAAAGAGTCCCGACCGCCCTCGCCATGACCGCTTTAACGGCTAGCAAATAAACGAATCGAGACTCTCAAAAATTACTTAATTGTCGGTCATTCTAGCGATTGTCCCACCCACGATAGGTCATCGGAACAATCTCGTAGGTTACACTCACATTCATCACCACCTCTTTACTCCCGGCCGCGATTAAATCAGGGCCACTGCTAGGAATAGATGCTACCATATCGGTCATACTGCGCATCGGGGCGGCATTATACATGATAGGATAATCACTGCCTTCATATTCGTTATAAGCGACTACCTCTTTCAAACGGACTCCTAAAGAAGCAGCCAGCTGAACAGCCTTGGCTTTGGCATCAGCCAAAGCCTTGTCACGCGCCAACGTTTTCAAATCATCGGAATCATAGACCGAAAACTCTATATCACCGACTTCCGTAGCTCCATACTTGCCCGGCACCGACAACACGGCCGCAATCTTACTCAAGTCACGAATTTTTACCTGTACACCACTCTCTACGCGATACCCATTGAGCTGCGGTGGTTTTTCCGGCACAGTCGTATAATCCGGTCGAATGCTATAAGTAGTTTTTAAATCTTTATCAGCAATGCCTAAACGTCGTAATTCCGCGACAATTGGATCCATCACGCGCTTATTATTTTTCTGAGCCAAGGCCACGTCTTTGTCGGTGTTACCATACCCAATACTGGTCACCGCGATATCATTACTACCAGTAACCTTGCCGGTACCATTCACGGTAATGGTGCGCTCGGATTTATCCGCCTGACCGATAGTTTGATATGTCTTGATATTATTGTGAATGAGCGTGCCAACATAAAAAATAACATAGACCAATAGCACCCCCATGAGTGTCCACAAAATCTTTTTAGCAAATGCCCCATTGCAACACCACAATGAACGACACCCAACCTTTCCGTCGCCATTCGTTGGCTCTGTCTTCGAATTAATTCTGGTACCATTAATCACCATATAGTTCCCCTTTCAGAATCGCCGCCGCCTGAGAGACAACTCTGATTAAATAAATGATAAAAAGCAAGTATACAAATCTAGTATACCACAACCATCACTTTTTGCGTAATGCTTCAATCCCCGGTAATTTTTTTCCACTCAAAAATTCCAACATGGCTCCTCCACCGGTGGAAACCAAATCAATATCATCGAGAATCTGCAACTTTTTCAAGACCTCTACGGTCTCACCGCCACCACACACCCCAAACGCGTTCCCTTTGGCTCGCGTCGCTATCAATTGAGCGACGGCGTAGGTACCATACTGATAAGGTGGCTGCTCAAAAAATCCCATTGCCCCGTTCCACACAATCGTGTTGGCCTTTTTTAAATACTCTGCGTAGAGCTTAACTGTTTTAGGACCGATATCATAGATACCGAATTTGGAATTTAGAATTTGCCTGTCCTCCGGAGCCTTGGCGTAGGAGGGGAATTTATAATCTATTGGCATGACCTGTGCTCTCCGACCATTTTTTTCTCCAACTACTACATCCACTGGAAAAATAACTTTTTTCTTCCCGCCATAGAGCAAGGCTTCTTTTTTAAATTCTTTATCAACCAAAGAACAGCCCACGTCGCGCCCCTTAGCCCACAAATAGGTATTTACCATCCCCCCACCGAGCAAAATATAATCGGCTAGCGGTAATAATTTTTTCAAAACTGGAATCTTGGTTTCCATCTTAGCGCCACCGAGCACCACCACCAATGGCTTGGTCGGATGCTCCATCACTCGATTAAGTCCCTCTATTTCCTCACTCAAAAGCAGACCCGCGTAGTGCGGCAAGAATCCAGCCACTCCCGATACCGATGCCGCCGCGCGATGGCTAACCCCAAAACCATCCAACACAAATATATCAGCTAACGCCCCTAACATTTGGATGGTCGCCCGATCATTCTTCTCTTCACCAGGCAAAAAACGGATATTTTCAAGCATCACGATATCGCCTTCCGCGCGCGGCGAAATGCCCGATAGCACAGAGTTCCCGCTAACTACGGGCACGTCTTTGCCGAGCAAGATAGCTATTCTCTTGGCTATTGGCCGCAGACTAAGTTTGGCATCAAAACCAGTCGGACGGCCCAAATGGCTAATGATAACGACTTTTGCGCCCTTCTGAGCTAAATAACGAATAGTCGCCAGCCCTTTTATTATTTTAAAATCATCCTGAATTTGGCCATTCTTAATCGGCACATTAAAATCCGCCCGCACCAACACTCTTTTACCGCGCAAATTTTTTACATTCTTAATCGAAGGTACATTCATAATTACAATGATTGGAAACTAGAAATTGGGTATAAATTTATGATTGGAAAATAGAAACTTGAAATTAGGGATTGAGCGAGTAACGTCCACCAATTACTCCCCAATTTCAAGTTTCCAATTTCCAATCATTCGCAAATATTTCAAATTTCCAGTTTCTAGTCATTTACTCAATCAATCCGGCGTAACCAAAATCCTCCGGCCACAAATAATGATCAAAAATCCATTCACCGACATCACGCGCCTCAGTGAAACGACTTTCGTTCGTAGCCGAACCCAATACCACCACGCGAATCAAGTGATGATTGTCATTCTCCAACCGTACCGCTACATTATACAGAGAGCTATTGATATATCCAGTTTTCCCCACAATATGATCCGTTGAAAAATCGCTCGGTATCCACTTGGTCAACAGCCAATTAGTACTCCAAACTCGGCGTAGTTTAGCTTGACCGAGTGGTTTGGCATAATATTCGCCTTGTTCTAAAATACGAAGAATCCGCTCGTTACTCAACGCTTCCTTCAGAAGTCGCGCTGTATCACGAGCATTGCCCACATTCTGATCGCTAAGACCAGTTGGCTCCACCATGTGCACTGAAAACAGCCGCAACTCTTGGGCCTTGGCATTTAACAGAGCTACAAACTCCGTGCTGGTCAGTCCGCTGTTTCTTTCAAGCGCGTTGATCGCGGTGTTGGAAGAACCAATCAACGCCACATGAAACAAATCTTCCAGCGTAAATTTTTCTCCCACGTTCAAATGGTGGCTGCTTCCATCCCAATCGGAAGCCGTAATCACGGTGGTGCTGGTCCAGTTAACCGGTAAATCAACCAATACCAAACTCGTCAATAATTTGCTAATACTAGCGAGCGGCCTGATCGCCTCACTATTTTTTTCAAACAAAATCGTATCCGTATAATCATCAAGCGCGATAATGCTCTCGGCGGTAAAGGGACTGTCCAAAGTTGAAGTAGCATTTTTAATAAGCGGCACCGATGGTTTGCTAGGCGGCAGTGTTTCCGGGACAGCGTCCCCTCCCACCGCCAATGCGACGGTTCGTACTCCGGCTCTGGGAAGTATGGTTAGGTTACCGCGCGCGGTCTGCGTCCTAGCGTATACCGAACCGCCCACTAAAAAAAATATCCCAACCACTATCGGGCCAAGCCACGAAACTAAAACCAATACCCGTTGGCGAATACTTAATTGTTCGTCCATACTAATTTACTAATTACCAAGGACTGGAGCCAAAAATTCATGCCGATGCAATTCTTGATACTCCGGCAATTCGGTAACACTCGATAGCCCGATATGACGTAAATAATCGATCGTCACCATATAACGCGGCAACAGGCTAAATTCCTCGTTTAGCTCTTGGATTAATCCACGTACCAATAAATTTCGCAAAATAATTGTACAATTTACCCCGCGCAGCTGTTCGATCTCCGGCTTAGTCAATGGTCCGCAATAAGAAATCACCGTTAATGTCTCGAGTTGTGGCCGCGTCAACTCACCGGTTATTTCGCTCTTCAAAAAATGCTCAACCAGTTCCTGATACTCCGGGCGCGTAATCAACTGGTACTCGGAGCCATTATTCATGAGCATCAAGCCCGACTCACCTTCACGGTAGCGAGCGGCTAAATCGCCAAGCGCGGCCACGACATCCTTCTCACTAACTTTTGCAGCCCGACTCAATTGTTTCACCGACAACGGCTGTGCCACGACGAGGAGAATTGCTTCAAGCGCCGGAACTAAAGCTGACATATAACTATCCTATTTAAGAATCAAGGAAAGGTTAACCGTAATTCGTAATTCGTAATTCGTAATTCGTACATTATACCCGCTCTACCATAAAATCCGCAAACGTATCAGACTGAAAAATACATACTTCTTGTCGCTTGCATAGCTCCAACAAAGCTAAAAAATGCACAATTACATCGGTCTTCTGCGGTCGCTCGCCCAATAAATGACTAAACTGAAACCGTTTTAAATCGCGCAACCGTTCTACTATGGCCGCTATAGTTTCTTTAACCGATAAGCTGCGATCAATCGCCAACTGTGGCAAGCTGGGCAGTGGTTTCCATCGCTTGAGCAATGTCTCCATCGCGCGACGCAACATTGACGTATTGGCATTCGTCGGGAAAGTCAGCGCCGTCACCGGCATTTGCGTGGCCGCCGTTCGACCATAACACTGGGCCATGTCAGTCCAGCGATCGCGAATCAGTTCGCTCGCGTCCACATACCGTTTATATAATTTCAACTGATCAACCAATCCCGGACCCGATTCAGCCTCCTCCGGATATAAATACGGCAACAAGACGCGTGACTTTAGGTACAACAGCCGACTGGCCAGCACCAAAAAATCCGCCATGTTTTCCGAACGGTCATCCCGCTTATTGAGCTGCTCCAAAAAATGTTCGGTAATCTCAGTCAACGAAATCTCCGTGATCGGCAAATCCTCATCCGTCACCAGCTGCAACAGCAAATCCAACGGCCCCTCAAATTGTGCGATTTTCACCGTTGGTGGCATACTCAAAGTAGGGCGTTACTCACTTCCCTCTCCTTACGAGGGGAGGCTAGGAGGGGTTGTTAAGCTTAATAGCAAGTAATTTCTAAATGCAAAAAATATCCTACTTAACCACATCAATATGCACCTCTTTCAAACTCTTCTCCGGCAAACTCGTCGGCGCGCCCATGAGCAGATCCCGCGCGTCTCCGGTCTTCGGGAACGCGATCACTTCACAAATATTCGGTTCGTTATTTAACAGAGCAATAATCCGATCAAGTCCGAGCGCGATACCACCATGCGGCGGCGCGCCAAAAGCAAACGCGCGCAGCATATGCCCAAACTGCGTTTCAATCTGCTCATCCGAAAAACCCATCACCTCAAAAACTTTTTTAAGCGGTTCACTTTCGTGATTGCGGATACTACCGCCGCCAATTTCAAAACCATTCAGGACAATATCGTATTGTGAAGTCAGGATATCGCCCAAGTTGCTCTTGCTCATCAGCCACTCTTTATGTTCTGGCTTCGGACTAGAGAAGGGATTATGGGTAAAAGTCCAGCCACCCTCAGCGGTTGGTTCAAAAAACGGAAAATCGATCACCCAACACAGAGCCAATTCGTTCGGATCATTTTTATCCTGGCGTAAGTCTGGCCGATCCGTGCCATACTGCGCCATCGCGTCAGCATACGACAAGCGAGGAAACGGAGTCTGTAAAATCTTCTTTTCCGGCGCCACTTTTTGGATCATGGCGACAGTCGCAGCCTCAATCAACGCCATCACCTCTTCACGTTCCACAAATGACATCTCTAAATCAAGTTGGGTGAATTCCGGCTGGCGGTCTCCGCGCTGGTCTTCATCACGGAAACAACGGGCGATCTGGAAATATTGTTCTGCTCCCGCCACCATCAATAATTGCTTGAACTGCTGGGGAGATTGGGGCAATACATAAAACTGACCCGCATGCGCACGCGATGGAATCAAAAATTCACGCGCCCCTTCGGGAGTACCTTTCGTCAAACACGGAGTCTCTATTTCTAGAAACGCTCGTTCCGCCAAATAATTCCGGAAAAACAAATTCATCTCATGACGACGACGAATATTTCTTTGCATCCGCTCACTCCGCAAATCCAAATAGCGATATTTCAACCGTAACTCCTCGGAAATCGGCATCGTATCTTTATCGATTTCAAACGGCGGCGTTTCAGCCGTATTGAGCACTTTCAATTCTTTAATCAAAACCTCAATCGTCCCTGTCGGCATATTCGGATTCTTCTGCTTCTCACCACGCTCTTTCACAAGCCCACGAACCTCGATCACCCACTCCGGCCGGACCATGGCGAGTTTTTCCAGCGACACCGGATCAAGTTCCTGTGGCACGCCCACGAGCTGAGCGATACCACTACGATCACGCAAATCCAAAAATACGATCTTGCCCATATTGCGCCGAGCGTTGATCCAACCCTTTAGAATAACTTCATGTCCTATTTTTTTAACCGCTTCTGTAGAAAGGATACGCATATTCATAATTACATTCCAAATTCTAAATTCTAATTCGCAAACTTCACCGCCATCTCAACCAACCGCTGTGAATACCCATACTCATTATCATACCACGCCACCACTTTGACCAAATTACCACCCACGACATTGGTTAATTTCAAATCAACTACCGATGAAAAAGTACTGCCAATAAAATCTGATGACACCAGTTCTTCCTCGGTTACTCCCAAAATTCCTTTGAAACGAGCGCTCTCGGCTGCTTTTTTCATAGCGGAATTAATATCCTCCTTGGTCACGTTTTTCTTAAGAAGCACAGTGATATCCGACAACGATACGCTGATTACCGGCACGCGAATAGCCACACCATCAAACTTGCCTTTCAAGCTCGGAATCGCTTCCGTCGTCGCTACCGCCGCTCCAGTCGTGGTCGGCACAATATTTTGCGCGGCCGCGCGCGCCCGACGCAAATCCTTGTGAGCGCCATCCTGCAAGTTTTGATCAGCCGTATAGCCATGCACTGTCGTCATCATAGCTTTTTCGATCCCAAACGTTTCTTCCAGCACGGCCATCACCGGAGAAATACAATTCGTCGTACAAGAAGCATTATTGATAACCAACGATGTTTCTGCGCTCAACACATCGGAATTAACACCATCGACATAGGTCGGCGCCCCATCCTTGGCCGGCGCGCTGATAATCACTTTCTTTGCCCCTGCTTTTACATGCGCCAGGGCCGCCTCGCCCGAAGTAAATCGCCCCGTGCATTCGAGCACCACATCTACTTGCAATTCTTTCCAGGGCAATTGCGTTGGATCTTTTTGCGCCGATACCGGCACGGCTTCACCGTCTACAATAATATTTTTCTCATCGTACATTACCACATGGTCGTATTTTCCATACGCCGTATCATGCAGCAATAAGTGCGCCAGCGTTTTCGTGTCCGTCAAATCATTCACCCCGACTATTGTCACTCCCGGCCGCCCAAACGCCACCCGGAATGCCTGCCGCCCGATCCTCCCGAATCCGTTGATTGCAATGTTGGTCATAAAATTATATAATTTTCAATTTCTAATTTT
>CAZXIF010000136.1:0-21210 GCA_964640395.1 uncultured Gammaproteobacteria bacterium
GAAGAAATCGGCAAAAACTCCGTCACCCCTTCGACTATTCCCAGAATAATCGCTTGAAAAATGCTTGGCATAGACACAAATTACACTAAATGATACTAGATTATTTTGAGCACGATACACTTAAAACGATACACGATACAAATACGGGTGTGTATCGTTTTACGTGTATCGTGTATCGTAATCCACCTTACTTATTCAAAATTTTCCACTCCTTACGCGACACAATATACGCTCCCACCCCAATAATCACCGCCAACAATCCGATTTGAAACCAGCCGGTCAAGCTACGCATGCGCTCCCAAGCTGAACCAAAAAAATAGCCGCACAACAAATACGTCGGAGCGAACAAACACGCGCTCGTAATATTATAAAAGAAAAACCGCTTTAGCGGCATCCGCGTCAGCCCGGCCACAAACGGCACCACCGGCCGCAGCGGCCCGATAAACCGGGCCAAAAAAACACTCTTCGGACCATGTTTAACAAAAAATTCCTCGCCTTTTTCAAAGTACTCGCGTTTAAAAAAGCGCGACTCCGATTTGAACCACCCGATCCCCCGGCGACCTAAATAAAAACTTATCCCATCCCCCACGATACTGCCCGCGATCACTGGCCACACCAAATCCTGAATTGAAAACAATCCCTGTGAAGCCATCACTCCGGCAATAATTATCACCGTCGTCCCCGGAATCAATAATCCGATAAATGCCAATGACTCCAAAACCCCAACCAAAAAAATCAATCCGTATACCCACAGTCCGGCATCGGCCAAATTGAATAATACTGAATTAATAAAATGCATGAAAAAAAATTATTGATAACGTTGCCGCAAATGACCAAATAATCGAGCATATTGCTCGGGATGCGGCACTAACCCTGGCTCGCCCCTGGCTACTTGTGCCTCCAACTCTTGCCAATGCATCCATTGTACTGCACATAAATAATAATTACCTTAACACAACTCACTGCCCGGCGCCAGCCACACATAGCTTGTCAGGCAAAATCAAATACGCTACAGTAACTACCTTTCGCCCAAGGCGGATCCGCCTTGGGCGAAAAATATTCACTAATCATAACCCCATGATAACCCAACCCTTTATTACGCGCCTCCAAGATCTCATCAACCAAAAACACCTCCTCCAACACCCTTTTTACCAACACTGGGAAAAAGGCACCCTGCCCAAAGAGGTCCTGGCTCGCTACGCCGAGCAATATTACCACCTCGAGGCCAACTTTCCCCGCTTTCTAAGCCAAATCCATACCAATTGCGCCGACCCAATCACACGCCAAACCATCACCGAAAATCTCTACGACGAGGAACATGGCTCCGCCAACCACCGCGAACTCTGGCTACGCTTCGCCGAAGCAGTCGGCGCTTCCCGCGAGGCGGTACAGGCTGCCGCCCCCCTACCAGAGACCCAGGCCACCCTAGACACGTTCACCGCGCTCAGTAAAAATTGCACCCTCTCCGGCATCTCCGGACTAGCTGCCTACGAACACCAAATCCCCGCCGTGGCTGCCAAAAAAATTACCGGTCTCCAAACCAATTACGGCATTACTGACGAACGCGGCCTCACCTTTTTCCGCGTCCACGGCACAGTAGACATAGCCCATGCCAATGCCTGGTGGGATATCATTGAGAAAGACGCCACTACTCCCGAACAACAAGCTGCTGCTGAACAAGGCGTCATCCAAGGCCGCGATGCCCTCTGGAATTTTCTCACCGGCGTATGCAAAGCCTACTTCCCAGAAGCCCTGGCGACTTGTTAGTCACTTCTTTTGTTCCTTGCTCCATGTTCCTTGCTCCTTCACCACACACCCGTCTCATGGGGATCCTCAACATCACCCCCGATTCTTTTTCTGATGGCGGAGAGTGGCACAACAATGCCGACCGTGCCGTCGCCCACGCCGAACAGATGATCGCCGACGGCGC
The DNA here is from genome assembly GCA_964640395.1 of uncultured Gammaproteobacteria bacterium. GTDB lineage: Bacteria > Patescibacteriota > Patescibacteriia > Magasanikbacterales > GWA2-37-8 > CAZEDL01. The sequence goes on from CAZXIF010000136.1 coordinate 1,931, forward strand.
CGACATCATCGACATCGGCGGCGCCAGTTCTCGCCCCGGCGCCGCCCCCGTGTCAGTTGCCGAAGAGCTCGACCGGGTTATTCCAATTATCGATCGTTTAAAAAATACCATCCCTCTTTCCATCGACACCTACCAGCCCCGCGTCGCCGCCCTCGCTCTTGAACATGGCGCCACTATCCTCAACGACATCACCGGCCTAGGAAATCCTGACATGGTAAAAATTGCCGCCCGCTTCCGCGCCCCGGTTATCATCATGCACATGCAGGGCCAGCCCCAAACCATGCAACAAAACCCAACCTACTCCGACGTTATTACCGACATAAAAACATTTTTTAAAAAACAACTAGCAATAGCGCGCGCCGCCGGACTCAGCGATATTATCCTCGACCCGGGCCTTGGTTTTGGCAAAACCCTCGAACACAATCTGACTATTTTAAAACGCCTCGGTGAATTCTCAGATCTCGGCTGCCCCATCCTCATCGGCCCCTCCCGCAAATCATTCATCGGCGCCATCACCGGCCTACCAGTCGCAGACCGCCTCGAAGGCTCCCTCGCCGCCGCCGTCATCGCAGCCATGAACGGCGCCAATATTATCCGCGTCCACGATGTCAAAGCCACCAAACGAGCCTTGCAAATCGCCGATGCTGTAAAAGAAACTGGAAATTAGAAACTAGAAACTGGGGAGTAAAGGACAACAATAATCACTCAACCCTAATTTCCAGTTTCCAATTTCTAATTTCTTCTTCCCTATGGACAAAATCATCCTTTCCGACTGCCGTTTCCGAATCCACCTCGGTGTCACTAAAGAAGAACAGTCCAAGCTCCAAACCATCCACCTCGATCTCGAAATCTTCCTCGACCTTGTTAAAGCTGGCCGTTCCGACGACCTGACTGATACCATTAACTACAGTGCCGTGTACGATACTATTGCTGACCACCTAAGCCCCCGCTCTTTCAACCTCATCGAAGCCGTCGCCGAACAGCTAACCACTCTCTTGCTTAAAAAGTTTCCTTTTAAAACCATCCTCCTCCGCGTTAAAAAACCCAGCGCGTTAAAAAAGAAAAACGTCGCCTGGGCCAGAGTAGAAATCACTCGACCCTAACGTCCTTACTTGTCATTCCCGCGCAGCAACGGGAATCCAAGTCAATCACCGAGTACCTTTTATCAACCTATTTCTACTATGAAAAAAACAATTTTTCTCTTCCTAGTCGGTCTCACCCTCACCGGCACTGGTTGCCAACCAGCCTCCACTGAATCACTTGCGAGTCCAGCACCAACTACTCCTACTATTCAAACACCCCCCGAGCGCCTCGATTTTTCCACACTCGATAATGCCCGAGGCACCTTTCGATTTTCAGCGACCATACCTGCCGGGTGGAAAGCCACCTATATTCCAGATATCCAAGCCATAAACCTATACGATGCGAACGCTGACCAAACGGCTAAGCCGCTCGCCTCCTCCCAAATTTTTATTCGTACCTTTACCGCCAAAACCTTTTTAACGCTGCCAACTGTAGACATACTGAGCCGCGCTACCTCCACTCTGAACGGACACGCCACCGTACGCTACGAAATTTCCAAAAAATCTAGCGTAGCCGATTTCCCCAATCAGCCGGCCTGGCGCAACCAGAAACACACCGTCGTAGACGTACGCTTTACCAAAAATAATCCCAGCATATTTTACGTCTTCGCGCGCAATCCCGAATTACCAGCTGAAGACTTTGAAAAATTCCTCAACTCACTAGCCTTCCACAACGATCCGGCTTCATTCTCCCCTCCGATCGATAAAGCACAGGAACGCGTTACCAAAAAACCATTCGGCCTCCTGATAAACAAAACCACCTCCCCGGTCCAACCCGAACGTTTCTCTGGATATCACACCGGCACTGATTTTGAAATCCTTGATAAACCTGAATTCGTAACTCGCGTACCAGTATACGCTGTCTGCGGCGGACCACTCCGTAAAAAAGATGCCGTAGCCGGCTACGGCGGCGTGGCTATCCAGGATTGTTTACTCCGCGACCAGCCCATCACCGTTCTGTATGGTCACCTGTCCTACTCCAATATCAAAGCCAAAGTCGGCGCCTATATTTCCCCCGGCCAACAAATCGCCCTGCTCGGCAACTCCCCGAAAGAGACTGACAGCGAACGCAAACACTTGCATCTCGGCTTCCACAAAGGCTCAGCGATGGAAATCAAAGGTTACGTGACCAACAAATCTGCCCTCAACGCCTGGATCGACCCGTGTCTTTATGTCTGTAACAGATATTAGACAGATATATAACTAAACAAATATTTTTCTAATATTGGCCTAATATTTGTCAAATATTTGTATGTCCATTATTTTCCTCAGCCTCGGCTCCAACCTCGGCGACCGCCAAAAAAACCTAACTGACGCGATCGCCCAAATTCGCTCGCTCGGCGCTATCCAGGCTATTTCCAGCTACTACGAAACCGAACCACAAAACGTTACTAACCAGCCCTCTTTCATCAATTGCGCGGCAAAACTTGAAACCACCCTGTCACCTCAAACCCTACTCGAAAAAATCCACTTGATTGAACAGGCTCTTGGGCGCACTCGCACCGAGCGTTTTGGCCCGCGCACGATTGATATCGACATACTGTTCCATGACAACACCATCATCAATGAACCTGATATTACTATCCCCCACCCGCGCCTGCACGAGCGGGCGTTTGTCCTAATTCCCCTCTTGGAAATAGCGCCCACACTCACTCATCCGATCTTAAAACACAATCTCTTCGAACTACTTGCGTTACTTCCGCCGCAAAGTGTTCAAAAAATTAATATTTCATAAACAAAAAATCCTTGGCAAATTGCTCAAGAATTTTTATCTGGTTTACGCGCGAGGTTCGAACCCTTTAAAGAATTTTTTCGCTTGGTATTAATTGTTTCAAAAAGGTATCGGGGCTGGCGATTTGGAAAGGGGCTTCCGGATAGAGTGCTGTCCACTCCGAAGGCGCTTTGAGTATTTTATTACTATTCCATTTACATTCAAACCCAGCCAACTGATTATTCCTTAACTCCACTACATCCACCTCCTGTTGTCGATAGGTTCGCCAAAAATACAGTTGGGCATCTGGCGTGTGGACAGCGTTATACTTTAAGCGTTCACTCACCCAAAAATTTTCCCAGAGCGCGCCCACATCAGGGCGCAGGCTCAACGCGTTAAAATTATGGATCAGTGCGTTGCGTAAGCCGGTGTCATAAAAATAAACTTTACACAGCCGAGCCAGCTCCTTGCGCGGGTTGCGACTATAGGGATGTAAACGAAAAATAATAAAGGCCTGTTCCAAAATAGTAATATAACTCTCCACCGTCAGCCGGTTCACTCCCACCAATCGCGCTAATTCAGTATAAGAAACTTCCTGGCCGATCTGCAACGCCAACGCTATTAATAATTTTTCTACCACTTCTGGATTGCGGATTTTTTCGTATTGTAAAATATCTTTGTAAGCGTAACTACGCGCAATTGCCGGCAAAAGCGCGGCTTCTTCACTCGGGCGCTCCACCACTTCCGGATACATACCAAAAATAAGCCGACGTTCCACCAGTCGCCGCAGTTCCAAGCCGCTGAATTGCTGTGACAATTCCTCTACTGAAAATGGAAACAAACAAAACTCATACGCTCGTCCCGTCAACGGTTCCACTATTTCATTGGAAAGCTCAAACGAGGACGAACCCGTCGCTACCACTTGTATATCGGGATACGTATCGGCCAACAATTTGAGTGTCAGACCAATATTTTTTATTCGTTGCGCTTCATCCAAAACGACCAACTGATTATTCCCCATAAAAGCTTTTAATTCAGTCGATGTTTGGTCGGTCAGCGCCTGACGAACATCCGGTTCATCACAATTCAAAAAAATAGCCTTAGCTTGAGAGGTTTTTAAGAGTTCTTTAGCTAGAGTTGTTTTGCCCACTTGTCTGGCTCCATAGATAATAATAACTTTGCCTTTAAACAAGGCCTGCTCAATTTTAGGCTGAATAAGACGTTGTAATAACATATTTAATGTAAATTATAATAGTATAGTATTGTTAGTATACATAATTTAGCCTATTTTGTCAATAGTTTGAGTGGCGAAACAGCTCGGGCTACAAAACTACAGACAAAAAATCCTTCCCGAAAATTCGGGAGGATTTTTTATCTTGATTTGCTAGCAAGGTGAGATGCCCTTTTTACGTGTGGGCACACGGCCGAATTTACGTGTCGGCACACGGGGCGCTGGGCTTGTTGGCTCGGCTGAACGAAACCGTAAAAAGTTCAGCTTCAACGCCATTCTGGCCTGATCCGCACCCTGTCACGGTTCATCTTCGGACTGCCGTGCGGCACAACCAGGGGCCCTTCGGGCGCATTCACTCGAGCCCTCCTTCGGCTCGAAAAAGGAACGTTCGCTCACCATGAGCTTACTGCGCCTACTATACTGGGGATAACTGCGGAGTGTAAAATTTTTAACTATTTAATACAAATTTGACACAAACTGTAAGAATTATTACAATATCAATAATTCCCCTGTTTCAAGTTTCAGGCTACATGTTTCATAATCTGTGCTCCCCATCTCCCCCGCCGTTGAGAAAATCACCCGCTCCTCCCCCATCGCCTTTTTGGCGCTCACTCAGGGCTACCTCAATCTATCGGCCTACGCCAAGTCAATCCTTTCCACGGTGGAAGCCGAAACCAAAAAACCGGTTCGCCTTGGCAGTATTGTCGTCGCTCTATCCCGTCTCTCCAAAAAAATAACCAGCGAGGAGCCGCTCCTGCCCACCATCGGCATCGAAGATATTTCCGTAAAATCCGGTCTGGTTGAAATCAGTTTTGAAAAAACCGAACACAACCTACAACGACTGCTCGAACTCTATAAAAATAAAACCCTCAAAACGACCGACTTCTTTACCGTCACCCATGGCATCAACGAACTCACCTTCATCGTCACCGAAAAAATCCACCCCCTCATCATCGCCCACTTCCACGGTATCAAACCAACCAACGTGATGGACAATTTAGTCAGTTTGTCCCTGCGCTTATCGGAAAATTATCTTAAAACTCCCAATGTTATTTATGCCCTGGTCCAAGACCTCGGCCTACACCGGGTCAATATCATAGAAATTGTCTCCACCTTTACCGAAATGAGCTTCATCGTCTGTCAAGCCGATATGCAGGCGGGGTTTACTATACTCAATGAACGGTTACGTAAGAATTCCCTATGAAAAAATCCCCCACCTTCCCGGAAAAAATAATCATCGCGCTTGTCATTTTGATTACCCCTGCCCTCCTAGCCGCGGGACTAATCAAATTGTGGTTTACCGAGCGTACGGAAAAAAAATTATACGCGCAGTTCCTAACCAAATATCCGAACGCGACTTTTTTTGTCTAAAAAACAACCGGACGCAAAGATGCAGTGGTACAAAATAAAATCCGCGAAGTGCTCATAAAAAACAGTCCCGATCTTTTCAACTAACATTGTTGTCAAACAAAAAACTCTCCATTAGTAACGGAAAAATTTTTTGCCTTGTTCTGCGCTCAAATTTAAATACTTGCGACTAAATATTAATTTTTTTCTATGATCCCCGAACCAACCAAAGATCAATGGCGCGCGCTGCTCGCTGTCACCAAACTCTTTTACGAACAAGCTCCGTGGCAATGGCTCTATGACGGCCAATTGATCGCCGTGGTTGATCAAGTCACGGGAGAAACCAACTACGGCAGCATTATGGGCAATGCCGGAGCCCATTTTGCGCTGGGTTTATATCCCGGCCTCGTCGGTCTCACCAGTTTTTTACGTATAGCCGCCGCCGATGTCGCGGATCCAGCCGAAGCCGCGGCGGAAGATTTGGATGCCATGCACGAACAATATTGTCTAATGGTTTCATTTGAAGACCGTGATTTTTTAGAACTACGCGACCGGGCGTTACTCCAGAGCCTCAACATCCGCTGTCGTGGTCAAAACTCCTGGCCACGCTTTCGTCGCTACGAACCAGGCTTATTTCCGTGGTATATCACGTCCGCTGAGGCCGTATGTTTGACCGGAGCGCTCCAACAAGTGATGATCGTGGCCGACCAAGCCCAGACTGATGAACGACTCGTTAGGGACTTTACCACTGGACAAATAATGACCCGCGTCCAAACCAACGGCCAATGGACAAGTGAACTCCGCGCTCTACCACTGCCGTTGCCCCCGCCCGCAGTCACTGCCCCACCGGTTAATTTTTCCCGTGTGGCCACCATTACCTGCGATAAGCCGCCGACCAATGGCCGCTGGGAAATTGACATAAACTACACTACGGCGACGCTGCACGAAGATAAAGAAAAAGCCCCTATTATTATGTGCGTGGCTCTCTATGTACATCAGGACAGTTTTTTTATCTTGAATGTGCGGACACTGCGGCGCAAAAATGAGTACGGGGAAATGATTGAAGGATTGCTCGAAGCCATAGAAAAAAATAACGCCATTCCCTCGGAAGTCGTGGTGTGTCGCCAAACTCTTTACCAAGCCCTCCTGCCGACCTGCGTGGCGCTCAACATCCGACTAACTTTTACTCCACGCCTTTCTTCCCTGCCGACCGCGCAACGCGAACTAGATCAATTTCTAAAAAAATAACCTTACTCCGCCAAACTAAATTCCACCAAAGCGGCTTTTATTTTTTTCTCACTCACTTCAAAACCAGGCAACCATTCTACTTTTTCACTATAATTAATGTCCTTAAAATATCCCAACGCCTCGCGAAATATTCTTTCATTAAACTCGCCCGCAAATATTTTCTTACCAACGACAACTACTTCTGCGACTGAATGATGCCGGGCCAATATAAAATACAAATCAACATAATCTTTCCATTTTGCCCGCCTCCCGAGCGCGTAGGCTTTCATGGCCGCGAGCGTAAGGAGCGTAGGCATCCGCAAAACTTTGGCAAATTTTTCGGAATACTCAATAGCAAATGGATACTGAAAAAAAGTAAACTGAACCTGATTTACAAAAAAAGTAAACTGTCCTGCCTCATCTTTGTAAACTTGACCAATCCGTCGTTTTTTTTTAATGATGGCCCGTCTAATTTTTAGATTATCAAATCCTTTTAAAGAGAACAAATCAAAATCAATCGAACGTCGGTGGCCGATCTGTAAAGCAATTGCCGTTCCCCCAACCAAACCGAAGTCTTTGCTAAACACGCTAACCACCGGCAATAATTTAATTTGCTCGACGGTAAGTATTTCTGGGTGCATATTTATCAAAATAACGAGCAAAAAAATCTTTAGTTTTACCCGAATAATTAGATCTACCCATCGCGGACAGCTTGGACTTAGCTCGAAAAATCCTGGCCACTTTTTTCATTCCCAAAATTTTAACGAGCAACTTAAAATCATCCCAATCGCCATAATTGAGGGTCGCTTCCACTATTGACTCGGCGTTGAGCTTATCGTAATCCTTTACCCACCAAATTAAATATTTTCTGGCTTTAATAAAATCGTGAATGGTCATATTAGCCAAGGGTTATTTGTCATCCCCGAGTGAGGCTCGCGCCGACGACCGCGTGTCGCCTTAGCTTTAGCGGTGGCACAGGGATCCCCTTAAAATAGCGAGGATTCTTCAATTTATAGCTTTATACTAGCACAATTTTACCTAATTGTCTATGCCCAAAAACAAAAAATTCTCCATGAAGTATGGAGAAATTCTTTGCCTTGTTTGAGCTCAAGTTAAGATGCCGACTTTTAGAAAAGTGTTCGGCCCACCCCCAGTCTATTGTTAGCCGACGGAGAGGCTAGGGAAGAATTAGAGTGGCATGAGCGTGTACTCAATCCGCCAGATCTCCAATGCTCTACCCGGCACGGTCTCCTCGAAATGATCCATAGGAAACATCTTCCTCTCCTTCTTATCGTAGAATCTTGGCAGGGAGAGGGAAATCTTTTTCATACGCAGGATGCCACTGAAGACATGGCGAATGAACCAGAACATGCTCCGGAGCATGGTGGCATCATCTTCGAATGATACCATGCCTGAAAAATCGAAACTCTCCTCTCCGACCCGAACGACGCACTGATCTGCAGTGACAGACGCAGAGAGCACATCGCCAGGCTTCAATTGAGTGACGAATTTAAAAAACTTCAGTCCACTGATGTCCCTCGTCATCTCTGCCCTCCTTGTTTTTTGCACCAGTGCGCCAGACCCTCGGCCGAGAGCCTGTCCGTCCAGTACAGGTGAAATGTCTTGGGGCACCTTGCCATGCCCTGCCTCTTTCGCTCCTCAGCCTCCCACCTGCCAGCATATTCCAAGCCGACGAGGATCAGAAGAAGCACCAAAAGGAGACTTGCTATTTTCAATGAACGCCGCATGCGTATCACTCTCCTTAGTGACCGACTCACTATATCATAAATAATATATTTTGTCAAGCTATAATATCAATTATTTTATCTAAAATTAGCCTAAATAATATATTTTGTGTTATAAACTTGACACAAAATGTATTTTAAGCTAAAATAGGACTGTCTTCACTAATCCCCGCCCAAGCGGGGAATTAAAAGCACATTCCTATGAACAAAAACTTCCTCAAACAACTCACCGACCTCGGACTTGATACCGCCGAAGCCAAAGTCTACGCCGCCCTGTTTGAACTCGGACAATCAGTCGTCTCCCCCATCGCCTCGCTCGCCGGAGTGAATCGCACCACCTGTTACAATATCCTCGAATCCCTCGTCACCAAAAAAATGGTGAACAAAACTAACTATCGCGGCAAACGCGCCTACACCATCGACGACCCGACCAAAATCGTAGCCAACCTCGAAGAACAAAAAAAAGAATTAGAAGTGACTCTTGAAAAAGCTAAATTGCTCGAAGCCGAACTGGTAAAACAATACACCCAAAAATTTTCCAAACCAGTCATCAAATACGTCGAGGGCAAAGCCGGCATCATCGAACTCTACGAAGACAGCCTCAAATGCCAAGATAAAAAAGAGGGTCTACGTGCCTACACGTCGCTACGCGACCTTACTCTCGAGCTCGGTGACTATGCCCGGCAATATTTTGCCGAACGCACCAAACGCGGCATTCCCATTCGCTCCATGGTACCCGATACTGAATATGGCAAAGAAGTAAAACGCCTGTCCAAAGAATTTTTACGCGACGTACGGCTGATTCCCAAAGAAAAATTCGACTTCTCTCCCGAAATTTACCTCTATGACAACAAACTCTCGGTGATGTCGTTCAAAGAAAACTTTGGTTTCCTCCTCGAAAGCAAAGAAATCGTAGACGCGCTAAAGATCGCCTGGAAACTAGCCTGGGAACGGGCCGCGGAATATGATAAGGAGATTAAAATCTGAGACAAAAAATAATTGTATCAATAGTATTTACATTTCAAGAACGTCACGATATACTATTCATGGCTCCAAATTTATATGCAACAGACCTTAACAAAAAAAAAATCTACCGCCCTAACACCCACCCGCTGGGTACAACCGCTTCCCGCCAGCTGGAATAAAGCGGCTGGTTTGTTGTCCCACAAACGTCCTGCCTTGGCGCGCCATCTCCGCGCGATCCGTCGTGAATGGAATAAAAAAAGAACCTGACGGATTATGACAATTGATACCAACATAATCATTGGCTATCTCAATGGAGAAGAACAAATTATTACCACATTGACGCATTGGCGCAAAGAAGGCTTAACGCTTTTTTTACCTACAGTCGTGGAAGCTGAAGTGTTGTCTTTTTCTGGCTGGACCGAAACAGAAGAGCTGGCGACGACATTCTTTCTTGAAGAAAATTTTACCTCTATCTCTTTTGATCGCACGGTGGCCAGGCTGGCCGCACGTTTACGCCGTGAGACCAAAATAAAATTCCCCGATGCCGCGATTGCTGCCACCGCCCTTAGCACTCGTACGCCACTGATTACTCGTAATGTCCGAGATTTTAAGCGAATTAGCGGCTTGCGGGTTCTTACGATATAGGAGCGACATGGGTTTCCCCAAATAAAAAATCTCGCGCTAGTCGCGAGATTTTTTATCTTGATTGAGCTCAAATGTAGCTGCCGGACTTTCGCGCCGGCTAAAGCGCTTACCCATCCTGGTAACGGTACGTAGAGATTCTCGCTTCCACAAACCGGATGGTGAGATTGATTGCGTCGTCAATCTCTTGCGAATTGTACTCTCCCTGTGCCAAACACAACTCTACCCATTCGATCGTGCTCGGACCATGCTCACCCTGGTCCAACTCGATATGCCGAGCAAGAAAAGTGCGGTAAGCCCTAAACTCCTCGACCGGAGGCAGATGGTCGAGTATCACCTGATACCCCCGCGGAATTGTTTCCTCAGAGACCAACGCGATAAGCCAGGAGACCAGAGGCTGGCGCGTGACTCGTTCGAGCAGGCGAGCGTATCGGCACATTTCGCTACTCCACAACGCCGACGAAAGCATGGCCTTAAATAAACCAACCCCTCGTTCGTCCCGCTCGAATGCTTCGATATCGGCAACAGATCCTCCCGCCTGGACACTAACTGCTCGCATATCGTGGTAGTGAGCATGATAAATGCTTCCACCCACTATATTGTTAGTCGCCAGCTCTCCCTCGGCTACTGACAGCAGCCCCCGGATAGCCCGCGCCACCTGCCCCTCCGCTGGCGGCAGCGCACTCAGCGCCAGAAAACTGTGCCCGATGTAACGTGGCAACGTAAACCTCCCAAAAAGATACGTATGCCACAGGCTCAAAGCGATCAGTTGACTTGCGACGATGGGATTCGCACACGCCGAAAAAATCGGCATCACCGCCCATCGATCCAGCAACTTCTGGAGCATTTTGGTTTTATGGTGCCTGGCCAGAGGATCAATTTGTGAAAGAGCATTTTCCATTTCAGACTCCTGGTTTTTTGTTACGTAACAAATGATTATATACTAATTTTCAAGACATGTCAAGTATTTTTAGCTAAAATTAGCCTAAATAATGCCTATACTCTTTAAATGGATACGGATAAATATTGACTTTTTAAGCTAATTATAGGATAATTTATCTATTCAATTTTTTTAAACAAAATGATTATAGATAAATTAAAAAAGCTAGGCTTTACACCCACCGTAGCCGGGGTTTATTATAATTTAGTCCTAAAGGGCAAAAGTAAGGCCGGCGAACTTATAACAGACACCCGTCTCCACCGCAGCGCTGTCTATGCCGCCCTTAGCCAGCTAGTAGAGCGCGACCTTATCAGCGTCACGCGTTTGCGCGGAGTGAAATACTATCGAGCGAACGACCCCAATCATCTGGTAGTCGAAGCCGACCAGAATAAAAAAATTGCCGCCAGTGTGGTCGAGGATCTGAAGTTGCGACAAGAGGTTCCAGCCCGAGAGGTAGCGATTTACGAGGGCATAGAAGGTATCAAACACGCCTCAGACAAATGTTTACAAGCGCCCGCCGGAGAAACTATTTATTTTTTAGGCCCCTCCAAATTCGGACCTCAAGGGGACCTAGAGGGATACTGGACAAAATTTCATAAAACCCGTAATAAGCGAGGGCTGTATTCCAAAATTTTATATGACCAAGCCACTGACCAATCTATCGTTGACTGGCGCAACAACCTCCCGCAATCCGAGGCAAAATACCTGCCTTTTGGAGCGCAAATGCCGATCTGGTTTATTATCTGCGGAGATACACTAACCATCATTGTCCCGGGCGAAGAACCACTGCTAACCTTCAATATCAAAAGCCGCTCGGCTGCCAACGGCATGAAGAAATATTTTGACTATTTTTGGAACCAGGAAAGTAAAAAGGTTTAAGGCTACTTTATTGACGTAATCGTATCAAAATGATACGATTAAACTACTTAATTGATACGAATATGCTAAAGATAACTCCTCAGGAACAAACCATCATCTTACTTTTTCTTCAACACGACTCTCTTGCATCATCCGCCGTATTTGCCAACCTAAAGCAGTCCGGGAACACAACTTCATTGGTTACAGTAAAAAGGCTTCTCTCCACCATGGTCAAAAAACGACTGCTTGAAACCGCTGGAGCTGGACGATCCGTTGCCTACCACGCGAGTACCTGCGGCCGATTGTTTGCTGATATTAACGCGGAACAATATTGCGCTATCGAGCCAGACCAACGATACGGGCTAAGTCAGTATAATTTTGCCCTGTTGCCTTCCCTACCCGCTGATATTTTTAGCGCCGATGAATTGGAAAAGTTAGTTGCGGCGACCGACACCTATAAAGTACGCACCAAAGATATTTCGGCAACGACTCAAAAGAAAGAACTAGAAAGACTCGTGATTGAGCTGGCGTGGAAATCATCAAAAATTGAAGGCAATACCTATACCCTACTCGATACAGAAAAATTAATTCTGGAAAACAAATCAGCGCCCGGCCATCAGAAAAGCGAAGCCACCATGATCCTCAATCATAAAGACGCTTTTATGTTCATTCACCAGCACGCCCTTCAATTTACTACCCTTACTCGTGCCAATCTGGAACACGTACATGGCTTACTTACGAATAACTTAGGTGTCGGGGCAGGGCTACGCAAAAAACCAGTGGGGGTTACCGGGTCCCTCTATCGACCGCTCGATACCATCTACCAAATTAACGAAGCCGTCACTGCCTTAAATACCGCTATTTCTCGAGCAGTGACGCCCTACGCCAAAGCGTTGCTAGCACTCGTGGGCATAAGCTACATCCAACCCTTTGAAGATGGTAACAAACGAACCGCCCGACTCATGGCCAACGCCTTACTGCTGGCACACGGCTGTGCGCCACTATCCTATCGGAGCGTCACTGAAGATGAGTACCGTGCCGCCACCTTGGTATTCTACGAACTCAATTCTCTGGTACCGTTTAAACATATGTTCATTGAGCAGTACGACTTTGCCGCCCGTAATTATTTGGTAAAATAATACTCCACATGCGCCTCGTCTCACCAAAACTCATTGCGGTTATCAATCAGCTGTCAATCGAAGAGCTGCGCGCCTTAAACATCTTAATCGTGACCCGATTGCGTGAATTACAACGCCATGAAGCTCATCAAGGGCTGCATAATTTTAACGTCCTTGACCAAGTGACGTTCGAACATCACGGCGAATTAAAACGCGGCCTCATTACCCGCCTGAATCAACGCACCGCTACGGTGGTATTACCTACGGGACAACGTTGGACCGTCGAACCAAAATTTTTGAGAAAAGTAATGTAAAAAATGGAATAAACAGGTACGCCGCGGATTATGACAACGGGTATTTGTGTGGTGTTTATTTTTAATTATGGAACTTAATTTTTAATCTATGAACCTAACCAAAACATTCTCAATTCGTCGACAGATCGAAAAAATCCCCAGTCACCAACTTTCTAAACGGCTGCTCGCCGCCCTCTGCATCATCTACTTTGCTGTGCCGCTCTTCCTTATCCCTTCTCAATGGGGAGACGACGGAGTCATTGGCCTGACGTTTAAGAACGGCCCGCGAGCCTTCTTGGAGCCAGAACGCATCTCTATACTGCTGCAATCAATCGGCATTTGGTTGCTGCTGTTTGCAGCCACGCTGGCACTGATTCTACTGGTTTGTTACCTGTCGACCAAAATACTGGCCTTATTTAAAATCACCTTAGAATACTGGAAAATATTTAATATCTACCTCTATGCCAAAATATGGCAGCACCTTGCGATCGTACCTATCAGCCTTATCTTCCTCGCCATAGCCTCGTCAGCGTCACCCCAACAACTGGAAACCTACAATACTGGATTCTCTCTGGCGGTCGCAGGCACCCTACTTATTCCCCACCTTCTTTTCTATATTATTTTCATCTACGGACTTATCCGATCTGCTACTAAAACTGATCGTCGCCCGATTGAGTGAAAAGCAACGTCCCGAAGCTTGACATTGCCTACTAGATATACTAAAATAAGTACATATAAATACATTTATGTACTAAAATAGGTACAAATATGAAAAAACGTCTTATTTTCTATGAAGTTAGCCAATATTTAGAGCACAAAAATGCCTTGGTTATCACCGGCCTGCGCCAAGTTGGCAAAACCACACTTTTACGTCAGCTACTCGAGCAGATAGCGTCGCCCTATAAAGTGTGGTTGGATTTAGACAATCCGCTGGATCAAAAAATTCTGGAAGATCTCGATTATCGAGTGGTGTACGAACGATTACGCCAATTAGCCGGCGCTCCAGACGGTCAACGGCTATTTGTTTTTATCGATGAAATTCAAAATTTTCCACCGGTTACCAAAATAATTAAATTTTTAATTGATCATTACCAAGTAAAATTTATCGTCACCGGATCATCAAATTTTTATTTAAAAAATATCTTTCCGGAGTCGCTGGCCGGACGCAAGTTTCTCTACGATATTCCACCGCTTACCTTCACTGAATACCTCTATTTTCGTGACGTCCTCACCCTAGAGACAGCCCAGACGACCCAACAACAAAACCCGTTCCGTACGGCCGCCGCGCATAGTGTGGTAGAAAGCGCGCCGCGACTGGCCTACTATGATGAATACCTGAGCTTTGGAGGCTTTCCAGAAGTAGTCACCACTCCTGATCAAGCGACCAAGCGACGAATTTTAAAACAGATTGTCGGATCATTTTTTGAAAAAGATATTCACGTTCTAGCTGACTACGCGGATATTCGTGAACTGCGTGATCTGCTTTTATTACTCGTTCCTCGGGTTGGGTCACTGCTTGATGTCAGCAAAATCGCGAGCGAACTGGGCGTCGCTCGGCCAAAAATCTATCACTATCTCGAATTTCTACAGGGCACCTTTATGATTCGCCTGCTCGGACGCTTTTCCAAAAGCATTGATCGCTCCGTGGCCGGCGGCCGGAAGGTCTATTTTACCGATACCGGCCTATTGTCAACTCTGGGCTCCGTCAATGACGGACAACTTTTGGAAAACGCCGTTGTCAACCAATTAGCCGCCTACGGACAGGCCGTTAGCTTTTATCGCGAGCGCGCTGGAGCTGAAATTGATCTAATTTTTGATAAAAAAGTGGCGCTGGAGATAAAAGTTACCGGCGCTACCGCTGATCTAGTCACACTCGAACGACGCGCGAGACGACTAAAATTAGCTACATCCTATGTCGTGAGTAAAAAATTCGTGGAGCATCCCAACATTATTTCACCGCTGTTTTTTTAAAAATCCTATGCAGCCTAAAAAAATGATACCTCCTGGGGCCCCGTCGCCACCTGGTACGACGATCTCCTCGCCGACCCGGGTTCCTACCAACAAGCCGTCATCCTGCCCAATCTCCTGCGCCTCGTAAACCCACAACCAAACGCCACCCTGCTCGACCTTGGTTGCGGCCAGGGTTTCTTTACCAAACAATTTGCCGAGCGTGGCGCCACCGTAACCGGCGTTGATATTTCGCCAGAGCTCATCAAACTTGCTAAAAAAAATGTCCCGACCGCCACTTTTATCTGCCGCTCCGCGGAAAACCTATCTCCACTCGCCGATCACTCTCTAGATAAGATCGTCAGTGTCCTCGCCTTACAAAATATCAAAGACCTCTCCGCTGTCTTCAAAGAATGTTCGCGTATCCTAAAACCAAACGGCCAACTATCGATCGTGCTCAACCACCCCGCCTTCCGTATCCCCAAACACAGTTCCTGGGGCTGGGACGAAACCGCCAAATCCCAATACCGCCGCCTCGACAGCTACCTGTCCGAAATCACCGTCCCCATCGACATGCACCCCGGACAAAGTACCAAGGAAACCACGGTCTCATTTCATCGCCCCCTGCAATACTACTTCAAACTCCTTGGCAACAGCGGCCTCGCCGTGACTCGCCTCGAAGAATGGATCTCGCACAAAACCAATCCGTCCGGCAAACGAGCCGCGGCGGAAAGTAAAGCCCGCCATGAATTTCCTCTCTTCCTCTATTTAGAGGCTATAAAAATAAATTAGCAATGTCCGATGAGAACCCGATCACAACACTAACAATTTAGCAATTTTCCGCCCAAGGCGGATCAGCCTCGGGCTGAAACAATGGGCTGAAGCCAGGTCCACCGTCGTCCCTAATTTCCAATTTCTAATTTCTAATTTCCAGCCTCACTCACCGTCACCGTCTTCACCTTCACCGGCGCAACCGGCGTCGATCCCTCGCCCGATTGCCCCGCCACCACTGGAGCCGTAACGATCTTATCCACCACTTCCATCCCCGTCACCACCTTCCCAAAAATAATATAATCATGTGACAATGAATAATCCGCGTGCATGATAAAAAACTGACTCCCGTTCGTGTTCGGCCCCGCGTTCGCCATCGCCACCGTCCCGCGCGTATACGAACCCTCAAATGGTTCATCATCGAATTTATACCCCGGGCCACCTGCGCCAGTGCCAGTAGGATCACCACCCTGAATCATGAAGCCTTTGATCACCCGATGAAAAATCGTACCATCGTAAAAATTCTTCTTGGCTAAATCAACAAAATTCTTACTCGTCTTCGGAGTCTTGTCCGACAAAGCGATCACAATATCGCCCTGTTCAGTATGAAGCGTAACCAAAGTCTGCTGTTGTCCAGTGGTCATAGGTTTGGTATTTTTAGGAATGATGACTGCGGTCGTCGCTGTTGCCCCGCCCCCCGCTGGCGAAGAGCTGGCTGCTATTTTAGCACTTTCCTCGGCCGCCAGACGCTTTTCGAGGACTCGTTTATTAGCCGTCGCCACTGGATCAAAATTATTATTGGAATATTGATCAGGGTTCCACCCGCAACCGGGTAAAAATAATAAACTAATTATTATGCCAGAAAACCAAATCCCTTTTTGTGTTATCGCGTTGTTCATAAGATGAATTATCAAAATAAAATTATTGCAGGGGCGCGTAACTCCATGGTACGTTAAAAGCCTGGCAATGAATCGAAACTGAATGGTACTGGCTCAAATCCGTGCCTGGGGGAATGACATAGGCCTGCTGTCCAACAGTGCTCTTGAGCTTGCCCAAGCTCACTCCTTGGAGAATGTCCGGGCGCTCCGTCGGCCCGGTATTTTTGGTCAGATAGAGCTGTAAATCCGGACCATTAGGTGTTTTGAAATCCTTGCCGAGAACGATATAAGGAACATCGCCTTTGTTTGAGATAGTGACGCTGCCGCTGGTCATATAATTGAGGTTCTGAAACGTCCCCCGAGCCGTCGTTTCACCAAAGCGCTGCTCCGGCAATGGTTTAGTCGCCAACTTCGGATCAGTCGGATTCTCTTTCATGAAGGCCTTCATTTTGTTCACATCTTCAGAGAGCATTTCAGCCTCGGAAGGCTGGACGACCAAAGCAGGGGCGGGATACTTGGAACGGTAGGCCATATAGCCCAGCGCTATCGTAGCAGTGATTATCAACAATCCGATTACCCCACCCACAGTCTTAAATCTTTTTCTGCTGGCTATCTTAATGAACCAAAACAGCTGACCAAACAAAGCGGCGGTAGTTACAGCGAGCAACAAATATCCGGCCACGTTCTTAAGCAAACTCGGATTGATAAGGATAAAATGGAATATCGAAGATATATAAGCGACATAGACAAAACGATGTAAAAACTTCCACCGCCTGGGTGTGAGCTTATCGACCGCCCAGTCGGTCGAAGTCGCGGCCATTACAAAAAAAATCGGGAACGCGATCGCGCCAAAAATAATCGGATTCGTAAACGGATTAAATGAGTAAAAGGCATAAGCAATCTGCCCGGCGAATAGAAATTTCACCACCGACAGTACATGCAGGGTAATAAAAATAAACCCCGAGACGCCAGCGTAGCGCCGCCACCGCCAGTGCAGCGCGAGACGCGGCCACCAACGAAAAATTGCACTCATGAACATGGCCATTCCAAACAGTGTCGCGCCAGTCAAGGCAAAACTGCGCACCAACGAACCGCCCAACTCGCCTTTAATCAAAAAGTAATATTGCAACGTAAACTGTGCTCCCCAAAAAATAGCCGCCAAGGCGGCAAATTGAAATAACTGCTTCCAATATTTTTGGCGTGGTGACACGACTATGATCGGCGCGCCAATTGGCACTTTTACCTCCACCACATTTCCCACGACACGCACCGCATACGTTGTCTGAGCGCGCAATGCCGGCGGCCCGAGCACGGCTCCGGTCGTCACATCGAATTTCGCTCCGTGCAAAGGGCATTCCACGATGCGCCCCTCGAGAGCCCCATCCGCCAACGACCCCCCTGCGTGCGAACAAATATTATGAATACCATGGTAAGTATCACCCACTTTAAAAACTGCCACCTTATGCCCGCCGATCACCCGGCACATCATATTTTTATTACCAAATTCAGCGACCGCCGCAAACGGCATATATTCCTCCTGGCCTAGCGCAGCGGCGTTTTTCTTCACCGGCGCCGGTATCACCATATTCGTACGCGCGAGCGCTACCACTGACGTAGCTGGATGCTCAGTACCCGTAACGAGACCAGCCAGTACCGCTCCGGCCGTAGTCCCAAAAATTAAACCGTTCCCTCCAAAGCCAGTGGCCACCGCCACTTTCCCACCATAATGGGGATGCAAAAATACATACGGCAACCCATCCACCGTTTCAAACAGACTACCGCTCCAACGATTCGTAATCGTATAATTCCCCCCTTGAGGGGGGTTGGGGGATGTTATCAATCGTTCACGCAAAAAAGTTTCCAAAATTTTCCACGGCTCCTGTGTCTTAGTCTGATCAAACGCAATATCCGCCCCGCCGACCATGATCGACTTCGGACCAATCTTACGATAATAAAAATACGGATTCAGCGTGTCCCAGCAGAGGTCTTCCCCAAAAGATAAATGCTCCATATCGACCGCCATTACATACGAAACCCGCGGATGGATCAATGCTTCCAGTTCTGGAAAGAGCTGGCTCGGATTCCCTACCGCTACTACCACCTTGTCCGTCGTTACCGTCCCCTGACTCGTTTTCAAAAGTATTTTTTCTCCCTGCTCTAACTCAAGTACTTCCGTTTCTTCATATACCGTTACCGCTTTCATCTCTGGCAAAGCCAACATGCCAAACAATAACTGCCGGATATTCACCGACCCCTCTTCGGCGAACCGCACCGCCCCGACAAAAGGCCGCTCAGAGGGTTCGGCTCCGACCAACGTGGCGTTCGCTCCGACATTTTGAATCGCCGCCCATTCGTCCGCCAACAATTCATCCCCCGCTTGGTACGCTCCATAATACGAAGCGCATTCTTTGAATTCACACGCCAATTTTTTTTCCTTAATCAAAGCAAACAATTTCTTTTGCACCGCTCCCGTGGCCGCAAATACGGATTTAGCGAATTCTACACCATACTTCTCCACCAGTCC
>CAZXIF010000137.1:0-11764 GCA_964640395.1 uncultured Gammaproteobacteria bacterium
CTCGTTGATTATGGCATAGGCAATACCGATTTCTAAATTACGTTTGCGGGTAGCCTCAATCACCGCGTCAATTTTCCCGGAGGCTAAATCCATGTAGTGCATGGCCGAAGCTCCGCCACAATGAACTTTAGGAAATTTTCCCTGTAATTTGTGGGAGAACGTATCTCGTTCAAATTGTGAGTAATCATCAATGTCAATTTTTGTATCAGGGGTTAATGTGGTAGATCCAGAAACACCCAGGCGTTCCTTTTGTCCATCTTTGATTATAAAAGCCCCTTGGTTTTTGATAGCGTGATATAATTGCTGGCTGCTGTGTTCCATGATCCCGCTGCTCAGGTAATCGCCATAGCGTGGATCATTGGAATCAAATATCCCGAACATGGTGGCGTATCGGCCGTTTTTAGGGTCTTTTTTATAAACACTTGAGCCATCGATCCCGTCAATTACTGCCAGATACCGGGGGGATTCTCCGTTCGCTGCCAGCAAAACTTCACCATGCTCTTCAGAGATAACCAAGAGGGGAATACGGAGCGACTTGAGGTACGCTATGATTACTGCTTCTGCTTCAACATCGGCGCGTACCGCAGTGTCGCCAAAGTCGTTTTTGTTAACCACTTCAAGACCTTGCTCGCCTAGCTCAGTATGATGATTGGCTACTCTTCGGAGCGCCTCAGCAACTATCTCGCCGATGCGTTCTTTTTCCAAGCGGCCATCTTCTAGGTTTTCTTTAAACATACCTCTAGGTTGAAGAATAAAATTCTTTGATACGGCTACAAACGGTGCGGACATCTTCGTCAGTCAAGTTGAATCCAGAAGGCAGCCAGAGTGAACGTTGGCAGAGGTAAGTGCTGTTGGGGAATGCATCGTCCGATAACGGATAGGCCTTTTGTCGATGAAGGGGGAACCAGTAATTACGGCAGTCAATATTAAAGCCGCGCAAAAAGCTGGCTAGCTCATCTCGCCGTTCAATTTTGGCATCAGTCCACTGGGGTATGCTGCCCCCTGCCAAATCGCAGGGGTATAATTCGAAGCCTGTAATCCCCTGAAGTTCTGCGGCGTATACTTCATAATTCCTTTTCATACGCGCCGTATGTTGGTCTAAGCGGCTGAATTGGCCCAGGCCAAAAGCAGCCTGGAGATTGGTAAACTTAAAATTATAACCGATGACATTGTGCAAGTCGTCACCGCCCGTGCCACGCACTGGACGACCTTGATCTTTTAGTTCTCTGATTTTTACTGCCAATTCCTCATCGTCAGTGACTATGATGCCTCCCTGCCCGGTACTTAGCGTTTTATTGGCGGAAAAGGAAAAACAGCCGGCTTTACCTATGGTTCCGAGATATTTACCTTGGTAGGTGCCGGTAAGCGCCTCGGCCGCGTCTTCAATAACTTGGATATTGTGGGCCTTAGCGATTGGTAACAGTAGTTCCATGGCGGCTGGTCGGCCGGTAACATGTACCGGCATGACCGCTTTCGTGCGTGCGGTAATCGCTTTTTCAAAAGCAGGTATACTGATGGTTAACGTGCGCGGGTCTACATCCACCAGTACCGGGGTAGCTCCCGTCATGTCCACCGCATTTGCGGTAGCAATAAAAGTTATATCAGGGACTATCACTTCGTCGCCGTGGCCAATGCCACAGGCTTTCAACGCCAAAAACATGGCGGCGGTGCAGCTGGTAGCTACCACCCCATGTTTGGCTCCGACTCGCGCAGCTATTTTTTGTTCTAATTGAGTGGCATACTCACCTTCGTTCACGTAGTTCTTATCGAGTACTTCATTAATGAGGCGACGCTCTTCTAAGCCTACTTCCGGTAGCCACCAGGGAATTCTTTTGTAGTCCATAGGGGTATGGATAAGTCGTTGTTAAATATAGTCAACGATATGAGGGACAGGGAGAGGCACAATGAATTTTCCTTTGAAACCCAGGGAACGGAGTTTTTTCATCAGCTCTTCGCCAATGTGCCAAGAAAGTAATAGGCCATAGTCTGGTTGGTCGGTAAATAGTATGGCTTCATCAACAATTGGAATATGCGTACCCGGAGTAAAGAGACCGATTTTGGGTGAACCGGTTTTTTCAACGGCGTAATCAAGAAAAGTTTTGTCAATATGGGTAAAACCGAGCAGGGTGTTGGATCGTCCAGGGGCGCCAATGCCCACAATCCGAGCATTATTT
The DNA here is from genome assembly GCA_964640395.1 of uncultured Gammaproteobacteria bacterium. Classification (GTDB taxonomy): domain Bacteria; phylum Patescibacteriota; class Patescibacteriia; order Magasanikbacterales; family GWA2-37-8; genus CAZEDL01. The sequence goes on from CAZXIF010000137.1 coordinate 2,175, forward strand.
TTTTTGCATTGGATTAATATTTCTAGGAGTGATTGCTTGGCTTGCTTAATTTTCTCTGATAGCGCTACAAATGTAGCGGTATCATAAGCTCCAGCCGCAATTTCCGCGGCAATTAATTTTTCAACGCGTTCGCTGGGGATTGGTTTACCTTTTTGCGCATAAATACGTATCGATCCGCCGGCAGCTTCGAGACGTTCGGCATCTACCAAGGTCATTCCCCCCAAAGCGAGTAATTTTTGTAACGGTTTTAATAAATAGTACCGTAAATGCTCGTGATAGATAGTGTCTAAAGCGGTCTTTTCGATCATGTCCAGTAAATATTGTGATTCAGAAACAAAAATTCCATCATCGGCCAAAATAGAACTGATGGATTGCACCAAGTCAAAGGCGTTATTAACATGGGCAAATATGTTGGTTGCGGTCACCACTTTGGCTTTGCCATGTTTGATAATAATGCTGTCAGCCGTTTGTTGGGTAAAAAATTCTTGCAGGGTTGGAATGCCATTACCGTTAGCAATGCGAGCGATGTTGGTCGGTTCTACCCCTAGGACTCGCAGTTCTTTTTCCTGGAATCCCGCTAATAAACTGCCGTCATTGGAGCCGATGTCTACCACTAAATCGGCTGAGTTTAATTCATAGCGTTCAATCAGCGTGTCGCGTAGTTGCCTGAAGTCTCGAATCAACATGTTGGTCATGCCGCTGAGGTATGGGTAATCAGGATGAAAGATAATCCGCGGATCAACGATATAGTTTAATTGTAAAAGTCCACAGTTGCCACAGTGGCAGAGCGTGAGGGGGTACATGGTTTCCGGTTCGTAGAGCTTTGCGGCGGTGAGATGAGCATGGACCGGGGCATGGTGGCCTAAGTCAATGAGGGCAGTCAGTATGCCGTGAGAGCAAATTTGGCAATTGGAGACGACACCGTATTCTTCAGGATTGATTACCGATGGCATAGCAGTTAAATAGAGTAATAATTAGGTTTTTAACTAAACTAAGGTAGCGCAATTCCGGCCGCCTTTAGTTCCGCGCTCACCATGATTTTAACTAACTCTCTAAAATTTGTCTTTGCCTTCCAGCCCAAAATGCGATGCGCTTTGGCAGGGTCTCCACAGAGATAATCAACCTCGTTGGGCCGTTCGTATTTTTTATTAATTTTGAGAATTTTTTTCCAATCGAGTCCGGCTACGGCGCAGGCTTCGATTAAAAATTCTTTAACCGAATGGGTTTCACCGGTTGCGATGACAAAATCATTGGGTTTATCCTGCTGAAGTATTAGCCACATTGCTTCGGTATATTCCGGAGCATAGCCCCAGTCGCGTTTCGCATCCAGATTACCAAGTGTAATATATTTTTCTTTGCCTAGTTTGATATCACGAATTCCCAAGGTGATTTTTCTGGTCACAAAGCTTTCGCCACGACGTTCTGATTCATGATTAAACAAGATTCCATTGGAAATAAACATGCCGTAACTCTCCCGGTAGACCCGCGCAATTTCCAGGCCATAAAGCTTGGCTACGCCATAGGGGCTTTTGGGTCGAAAGGGGGTTAGTTCATTCTGCGGGGCTTCGGTTGGGTCTCCGGAATACAGTTCTGAGGTAGAAGCTTGATAGATTTTTGTTTTTAATTTTAAAGCACGGACGCTTTCCAAAAGATTCAACACGCCGATGCCGGTAGTCTGAGCTGTATAGAGTGGTGTTTCAAAGGAAACTTTTACATGAGATTGGGCTGCTAAATTATATATTTCAGCGGGTTTTGCTCGGGAGAGGATGTTGACTAAGGAAACCGAGTCGGCCATGTCGCCATAGTGCAGTATCAGTTTTTTGTTGTGAGGAAAATTTTTAGTTATTTCGAGACGCTCATAATTATAAAGTATAGAATTACGTCGAACTATACCGTGAACAGTGTAGCCTTTTTTTAAGAGTAGCTCTGCCAGATACGAACCATCTTGTCCGGTAATACCAGTAATCAGCGCTGATTTGTTTTTGCTCATAATGAGGCTGTTATGTGCCAGATGCTCTTGATTTAAATTGGAACTTACTATATCATAAGTGTGCTTTAAAAGTCTAGAGATTAGGGTCTGTTTAATTATTATCAGATATGCGTATCATAATGATCACTTCGAAGTTGAATTTTGTTTCGGGTGGTGGGTCGGTACTAGACTTGGATTTAACAGCGCGCACTTTTAAAAAGCTTGGTCATGACGTGTCCTTTGTGACCATGTTTTCAAAACACAACAACATGCCTCAGGCCTTGCCCTATGCTGTCCATGAAGAACATATAAAAAGTAAGCGCATGCTGGGTTTGCAATGGGGAATTTTAAGAATTTTGCGTAAATATAGCGGCCAAGCCGATGTTTTTTATATCGAATCCCATTCTGTTTTATATGGAGCAGGTTTGTATCGTCAGCTCGGAGGTACGGTGCCGGTAGTGGCTTTTTTTAATCGTGAACTGACTTGTTGGCCCGAATATAATTCCGATTATTTTTATGCTGGCGGAGTAGCACCTATTGATTCTTGGCTGCTTCGATTAAAGAAAAAAGTTCGTTGGTATATAGAAAAATATTTACTTACCCCTTTGGCCCGTGGAATGGATTTAATTACCTATACTAATCCGATCCTAAAACAAGCCTACGAGGAGTTCGGTTTGAAACACGCCCATACCATGATAACCGGCGATCCATTTGATTTTAAAAAAATGATGAATGAGAACGGAATTACCGAAGACAGTTATACTAAGCGCAATAAGACCACAGGCCCCATTACCTTGTTTTATTCGAGTCGCATGGCACCCGGAAAGGGCTTTGATTTGCTTGTCGTAGCCTTTAGTAAGCTTCAACACAAAGACCACTTTCGGTTGATTTTGGGCGGGACGGGTCCGGAAGAGATGTCTATCAGACGTATGATAGCCGAATTACACCTGGAGCCGTATGTGAGTTTGCCTGGTTGGATCCCTAAAGAGCAATTATTTGCCAATCTTAAACAAGTTGATATCTTTATTCAAGCCCGCTGGCGTACGGACATGACCTCCACTTCGCTTTTGTTTGCGATGGCGTTTGGCTTGCCCTGTATTTTGCCAGGCGGGGGAGGTCTCGAGTGGGTAGCCTCGAAGGCGGCATTTTATTTTAAAGATACTGATGTTATTGATTTGGCTCGTAAAATCGAAGTCTTAGGAAGCGACGCAGAGCAGCGTCGAATCTTATCGCAGGCTTGCTATGTCCGATTGCGCGACCCGGAAATCAATTATGATGTAGTCTTGCCGCGATTGGCCAAAGCGATGGAACAATTAGTCAGAAAATAATAACCGATACCCTTTATGAAAGTTTGTTTTTTCTTGCAGCGACGGTTTGCCTACGTGGGGCATGCCATGATCACTCTTCTCAAAGAACGCTACGAGGTTAACGAATTTTGCGGTTATGTGAACGTGCGGTCCAGCTATGATTTTTTGTGTTCGCAAAAAGAAATTTCTTACACTAAATTATTACTCGAAGAAGATGTTTACGATTCGTATAAAAATGAAACTGTCGACGTTGCTTATTTAGACTGGCTTGAAAAAGAATATGGACTTCCTAATCTTTGGCCATACTTAAAAATGGACCGAGTCTTGTCGTCAAGCCTGTTACTCCGCAGTTATCCCTACGACGAGCCACTCTTTGGGCACGAGGACCAGTTGAAAATTTTGCAAGCGACCGCGCGCGCGATAATTAAATTCTTGGACGAGGAAAAACCTGATTTTATATTTTTTTCGGTAGTGTCAAATCTGAGCAGCATGCTCCTTTATCATATTGCCAAAAAGAGAGGTATTCAGACATTGGTATTGTATGTCCTGCGCCTTGGTAAGCGCTATGCCATGAGCGATGGGTATGATACATTTTTTGACCTAGAATCAACGTGGCAGCGCCTACTGGCGGGATCGGATGCGCTCAAAGATAGAGAAGAAATGGCTCGCGCCACTACTTGGCTGCACGACTACCAAAACCACCCCACGGTTTACATGGCAAGATCCGCAGCGGCAGGTAATTATCTAAATCCTTTGGCCAAGCGCTGGGCGCAGTTTCAGTTTTTGAAACCACGAAACATGCTGCATTCACTATCGTGGCTGTGGCTTTCTTTCTCCAGTTATTTCAAAAATCCGCACCGTAACGACTATTTGACTATTAAACCATGGCATGAGATAATCGACAAAATCAAGATAAAATATCGATCTTTAATCGGTACCAAGGGCCTCTTCGAGCGACCAGTCGCGGGTGAAGTTTTTGCTTTTTTTGCCCTTCACGTCGAGCCGGAAGCCTACCCTATGTTGGTGGCGCCATTCTACATTGATCAGCTTTGGCTTGTTAAGCAAACCGCTCGGTCTCTGCCGGTGAATGCGAAGCTCTATGTCAAAGATCACCCGGCGATGGTAGCGAACCGCCCGCGTTCTTTTTACAAAGAACTTGCTAAAATTCCGAATGTCCGCGTTATCGATCCGTTTATCTCCAGCTTTAATCTAATTCAGGAATCATTTTTAACCTTTACCATCACTGGCACTGCTGCGTGGGAAGCGATTCTTTTGAAAAAACCCGTAATTATTTTCGGTGACGTGTTTTTTAGTAAATTAACGATGGTTAAAGTCTGTCGCAATATTACTGATTTGCCAGACCTGATTAAAGAGCAACGTACCAATTTTTCCTACCAGGAAACTGAATTGATTGCTTTTGTCGCGGCTTTGTTTAGGGAAAGCGTTGAACTTGATTTGGTACAACTGTGGTACATGGAAGGTGGGTCACAGGTTTTAAACAAAAAAAAGAGCGACTTAGTGCCTTTTATAGATTTACTGGCGGGCAAACTAGGTCTTAAGTTGCCAGACGCTACTGTCAGGTAGACTTTTAGAAATCATATAGAAATCATAAGTTTTATGACTCTTAATACAGCATCTAAAACCATATTTATCAGTGGTGTGGCCGGTTTTTTAGGGAGCCACTTAGCGGAAAAACTACTCGCCGAAGGACATAGAGTAATAGGTTGTGACAATTTAATCGGCGGCTATACACAAAATGTACCGGCTGGGGTTGAGTTTTATCAATATGATTGTTCTGATCGAGCGCGTCTTGTCACGATAATGAAGGAGGTCGATATTGTTTACCACTGTGCCTGCACCGCTTATGAAGGATTAAGCGTTTTTTCTCCACATCTTATCTGCCATAATACTTACGACATCACCGTTTCCATGCTCTCGGCGGCAATCGTCAATAAAGTCAAACGTTTTGTATTCTGCTCCAGTATGGCGCGCTATGGCGCTCAGGATAAGTTGCCTTTCACCGAAGACATGACCCCTCGGCCTCAAGACCCCTACGGGATTTCTAAGTATGCTTCAGAATTGGTCATAAGAAATCTTTGTGAAACATTCGGCATGGAATATGTGATCGCTGTTCCGCATAATATTATTGGGCCGCGACAAAAATACGACGATCCTTTTCGCAACGTAGCATCAATTATTATTAATTTGATGCTTCAAGGGAGGCAGCCAATAATTTATGGCAACGGTGAACAGAAGCGTTGTTTTTCTTTTATTTCGGACGTTGTCGGGCCACTCACTCGTCTTGGTTTTCAAGAAAATGTGGTCGGCCAAGTAATAAATGTCGGACCAGACGAGGAATTTATAACCATTAATGAATTAGCTAAATTAATTGCCGAGTTGCTCAATTTCCCTCTTGATCCTACTTACGTGCCGAGTCGACCGCAGGAGGTTAACCTCGCCAGTTGCAGCGCCGAAAAAGCGCGACGACTTTTAGGCTACGCTACTTCTACTACGCTAAAGGAGGGGCTTAGCAGTATGATTTCCTATATCCGTGAGAGCGGCGTGAAACCCTTTGCCTATCATTTGGATCTAGAAATAGTATCTGATTTGACACCCAAGACATGGAAAGACAGGTTATTTTAGTGTAGGCAATGAGTATCAAGCAGTGAATCAAGTTCATGACAAAACAAATTTTTATTAACAAAATAATGTCAGCAGCCATCGCTCTGCGTTTTGCGGTAAAGGAGTTTGTTTTATTGCGTCTGGCTCGCTGGCGGCACGCTAAAGAGTACGATAGTAAAAAAGATAATCCGTTGGTGAGTGTTTATATTCCTACGTATAATAGAGCCGACATGCTCAAAGAGCGCTCAATTCCAACGGTTCTAGCGCAAACCTATAAGAATTTTGAACTCATTATCATCGGAGATCATTGTACTGATAATACCGAAAAGGTTGTAAATAGTTTCAATGACCAACGGATTAGATTTTATAATATACCTAAACGTGGCTATCGTTATCCACCTACGTCCGAAAATCATTGGTTTGCCGGGGCCGTGGTAGCATCAAATGTCGCGCTCCAAATGGTGCGCGGTAAATGGATAGCGGTACTTGATGATGATGATATTTGGACCCCTGACCATTTAGAAGAATTATTAAGGTTTGCGCAGTCCGGAGGATATGAATTTGTTTCCTCTGCATGGAAAAATCTTAATGAGGGGAATACGGTAACTCTAGAAGCCCGACATGTTGACGCGCAATATTATCACCCCGGTAAAGTCGGTGACGGTGTAGGGCCGCGTATCGGAAGCGATTGTACGTGGGTTTATCGATCGTATCTTACATTTTTTAAATACAATATTAATTGCTGGCGCAAAAGCTGGAACAAAGTGAACGATATCGATATTCTTTTGCGAATAGCTCGAGCGGGCGTAAAGATCGGTTATCTGAATAAGCCTTTGGCGTCAGTTTTGCCCAGACCCGGTGAAACTACGACGGGGTCTTCCGCTTATACCAAATCAGAAAAAGAAACTCTAGAATTCTATAAGTTCGAATAAACTACCTCGTGGGCTTGCCCCGAGGTAGTTCGTTTTTGCAAGAGTTCTATTAACACATAGCTCACTATGAGTGAATCAGCTGGCGTGTATAGTAAATCGGTGCAGGGTGGAAAATGGCAATTTATCACAACGATTATTCAAAAATTATTGAACGTTGTAACTTTTTTTATTTTGGCGCGACTTTTGACTCCAAGGGATTATGGCGTTATTGCAGTGGTTTTTTTGGTGATCGGTTTTTTTGAGACCGTGACTACTCCGGGTTTTGAAAAAGCCTTGTTGCAACGGCAGGGGGACGTGGAAGAGTATATTGATACGACTTGGACATTTAGACTCATTAAATCTGTCGTCCTTGCTGCTCTTATTTTTTTATTGGCCCCCGTTATTGCATACTTTTTTCATATCACTGATTATACCTCTACTGTGCGTTGGTCAGCGGCCTTTGTGCTCATTGGCGCATTGAGCAACAGTCGAGAACTTTATTTTTTTCGAAATCTTGATTTTAAAAAATTATTTATTCGTGATATTAGTACCCAAATTGCCTATGTCATTGTTGCTATCGGCTGGGCAGTTTGGGTGGAAGCTTCGGTTTCTGCTCTATTGGCGGGACAATTGGCTCGTTATTTTTGTGGTTTGATTATCTCATATGTCCTGTATCCTCAAGCTCATAGGTTGTCTTTTGCGTTTGGGAAATTGAAGCATCTTTGGCATTATAGTCGCTGGGTAATCTTTCAGAATATTTTGGGGTATGTTTTAGGGATTCTCGATAGTGTGTACGTGGGACATTTCCTTGACCCGGCGCGGCTTGGTCTTTATACCAAGGCACGTGATTTAGCTTATGCCCCCGTGTCACCCTTTACCAATGCAATTATTCGGGTCGGTTTCCCGGCTTACGCCCAGGTGCAAGATAAATTAGAAAAACTCCAGCAAGGCTTTATGCGCTCCATTGATGTGGTGCTCACGCTGACTTTGCCGTTAGCTTTGCTCCTGTGGGCTGAAGGCGGTCCGATCGTGCAGCTTCTTTTGGGAAAAACCTGGTTAGGTATTGTGTTGCCGCTGAAGCTTTTTTCGATAGCCATTATTTTTAGCACTTTGGCCGCTATCATGAAACCGATTTTTGATGGAGTTGGCAGACCGGAAATCGCCGCCCAACTTAATGTCGGGCAATTAATTTTTTCGCTTGTCTTCATCTATTTTGGCGTGAAGTGGGGAGGGGTAAGCGGAGTTGCTTTCGCTACGATTTTGATCGGGGCGCTTAATTTAATGTATGCTATGTGGCAGGTGCGTCGGGTCCTGCAGCTGAATTGGGCCATTGTTTCCTCATCCTTGGCCCCAATATTTTTTTCTATTGTTATAACACTTATCATAGCGGTTCCGTTGTATCTCTTTGGTTTTGGTCACTCACAAAATAACATTGTAATTACGTTCGGAATTGTGTTTTGTAGCGCTATTTATATAGCCTCGATCTGGTTGGCGGGTAACATATTTAAAGCTGGACCATTGTCTACCTTCCTTTCTATCCTCCGTGAGGTAAGGAGCCGCCCGGCCATGAATTAGTTGCTTTTTTTCAGGCTTTTGCTATACTTTATTGCGTTCTATCAAAGTATTATTTTTGTCTATGGCACTTGATTTTTTAGATAATAAATCAGTCTTAATAACCGGTGGTACTGGTTCATTTGGACAGAAATGCGTCCAGACGTTGCTGAAAAAGAGTCGCGCGCGACGGGTAATTATCTTTAGTCGTGACGAGCTTAAACAGTCGCAGATGAAAACTAATATTGATGATCCTGAAGGTCGCATGCGTTTTTTTATTGGCGACGTGCGAGATTTAGAACGTTTGGAACGAGCCTTTAGTCGAGTTGATTTTGTCATTCATGCTGCGGCGCTGAAACAAGTCCCCGCCCTGGAATACAATCCATTTGAGGCGGTCAAGACCAACATTCTTGGGACACAGAATGTAATTAATGCAGCCATTGATAGAGGCGTAAAAAAAGTATTGCTGATTTCAACGGACAAAGCGGCTAATCCCGCTAATTTGTATGGTGCCACAAAGTTGTGCGCGGAACGCCTAGTGATCAGCTCTAATGTCTATAGTCAAGGGTTGACCAGTTTGAGTGTAGTGCGCTATGGCAATGTGCTCGGTAGTCGCGGTAGTTTGGTAGAAGTTTTGAAACAACAAAAAGAGACAGGCGAAGTAAAACTTACTCATGAGGATATGACCCGTTTTTGGATAACCTTGGAGCAGGGAGTAGACCTGGTTTTGATGGGGCTGGAACGTATGCAGGGTGGGGAAATATTTATTCCCAAGTTGCCAAGCATGAAAATTATGGATTTCATGACTTCGGTTGCTCCAGATGCTGCCATTAAAGTTGTTGGTATTAGACCGGGAGAAAAACTACACGAGATGCTAGTGACCCCTGAAGAGGGGAGACGTACGGTGGAGCTTGATTACCACTTTCTGGTTTTGCCCGAGCACGAGGGCCTTAAGAATCTTGAACATGGTGGCGTGGCGGTACCGGCAGGTTTTTATTTCAGCAGTGATAACAACAAAAATTGGTTAACTTCAGAGGGGCTGAAAAATCTTTTGGGCGATTTAGTTTAGTCGCAAGATTTGTTTGGTGAAAATGTGGTTATAATGACCATTCACTAGTGTCCCGTTAATAATCCCATAACTGAGCCTGTTTTTGGCCGCTGCTCTCTGGTAATTGTACCGGAGCCTCTAAAATCAGCTTAGCTATGGGGTTTTTATCAAAAGGTGACATG
>CAZXIF010000138.1:0-5340 GCA_964640395.1 uncultured Gammaproteobacteria bacterium
ATGCGCTCGCAGATCCTCGACAGCAATCCCATAGAGCGCGAGCGGGGGATTACGATTAAGCTCGCTCCGGTGAGGATGAAATACAATAGCTATATTCTGAATTTGATCGACACTCCCGGCCATGTAGACTTCAACTACGAAGTTTCCCGCTCACTCGCCGCGGTAGAAGGCGCGGTGCTACTCGTCGACGCGACCCAAGGTGTGCAAGCCCAAACCATCGGCAACCTGTATCTGGCCCTCGAACAAAATCTCACCATCATCCCGGTGATCAACAAAGTTGACATGCCGATAGCCAACGTCGAGAAAACTCGGCAAGAAATTATGCACCTCCTGGGCTGCAAAAGCGAAGATATTATTTTAGCCTCCGGCAAAACCGGCCAGGGCGTACCAGACATTCTCGAAGCCATCGTCGCCCGCGTCCCCGCCCCGGATGACCACAGCGCCGCGCCCGCCCGCGCCATTATTTTTGACTCTTCATTCAATGAATTCAAGGGCGTCGTCGCGGCCGTTCGTATCGTCGATGGCAGCTTCAAAAAAGGCGACAAATTATTCCTCATGACCACGCAGACACCAGCCGAAGCCCTGGAACTCGGCTATTACAAACCGAAAATGGCCGCCACCCCCGAATTACACAACGGCGAAATCGGTTACATCGTCACCGGTCTCAAAGAAGTCCGCGATTGTCGGGTCGGCGACACCATCACCAAATTACCTATCAAAGGAACGGCAATCAAAAATCCCCCTTCGGAAGGGGGCTCAAAGGGGGATGTTGGCGGCATTGGTAACGCCACCGTTGGCCAACATCCCCCGCGCCCCCCTCAAGGGGGGAATCTTCAGCCCCTGCCCGGCTATAAAGAAGTAAAACCCATGGTGTTTGCCGGCATCTTTCCCCGTGAAGGCGACGGCTACGAAGATCTGCGTGATGCTATCGACAAACTCAAACTCAGCGACTCGGCCCTGATCTACGAACCCGAACATTCTCAAGCTCTCGGCTTTGGTTTCCGCTGTGGATTTTTGGGCATGCTGCACCTGGATATCTTCCAAGAACGCCTCAAACGCGAGCACAACATGGAAATTATCATTACGGTTCCGAGTGTCGCCTACCATGTCGCCACCACCGCTGGCGCCGACTACTATATAAAAAGCCCCCAAGAAATGCCCGACCCGGCCAAACTCGCCAGCATTGAAGAACCAATCATGACCCTCGATGTCATCACCCCCAAAGACCAAGTCGGCGCCGTCATGGGCCTGGTCGCGGATCGTAAAGGCGAATATATCACGACCGAATACCTCAGTGCTGGCAGCGATCAACGCGCCCTCTTGCACTACCGCATTCCGCTGGCTTCGCTGATTACCGATTTTTATGATAAACTAAAGTCAGTCAGCTCCGGCTACGCCTCCATGAACTACGAATTTGACCACTACGCCACCACCGACGTAGTCAAGCTCGATGTCTTGGTCGCCGAAGAACCCGTCGAAGCCCTCTCGACCCTGGTCTGGCGTGATCAATCCTACGCCACCGGCAAAAAAATCGTCGAATCCCTCAAAGATTCCCTACCCAAACAACAATTTGAACTCAAAATCCAAGCCGCCATCGGCGGCAAAATAGTCGCCTCCGAACGTCTCTCCGCCCTACGCAAAGACGTACTCGCCAAAATGAGCGGCGGCGACTACACCCGCAAAATGAAACTCCTCCAAAAACAGAAAAAAGGCAAAGCCCGGATGAAATCCCACGGCAAGATAGATATCCCGACGGAGGCGTATTTAGCGGTCTTAAAACGATAACACGGATTACACTGATTGTGAGTGGATTACACGGATTGTTTCATTGACTTGCCCTCACTAATCAGTGTAATCAAACAAAATCCGTGTAATCTGTGTCTTAAAATCCGCGTAATCAGCATACACAATCCGTGTAATCCTTACTATTAATCCGTGTAATCTGTGTCCAAAAAGATCAAAACCATTCTCTGGAAAAGCATCATCGCCCTCGCCATCATGGCCATGCTATTTTTCACGATTGCGCCAGCCCTCCAGTAACACAGATTTAGACTGATTTAAATTTGATTAAAACAGATTATTATTGAGTTGTAATCGGTTTAAATTCCTGTCTAATCTGTCTAAATCCGTATATGAAGATCCTCCGCCACTACCAAATCGACATTATTTTCTATTTTCTCCTGGTACTCCTGTTAACCTGGGGCGGTTTTTATATTATTGGAAAATCAGGCCTAGACCCGCACGACTACGAATGGTACATCGCTGGCCCGCTCTTAGTCGCCTACGCTCTCTGGCTCTGGCGCGTACGGGGCTTGATTAACTTATCCGAACGTCGGCGACTTACCGGACGAACTTTTTTCTATTGGATACTTTTGGGAGTAGTCATGTTTGCCAGCTACGCCACCCCACTACCCGCCTCGGAATATTGGTCACTCAATCTGCTCTATCTCTTATTCACCATTCTACTGGCCGACTCCTACTGGGATTTTCGCAAACTAACCCTTAAACATATTTTCTCTGAAAAAGATAAAGCATAAACAGTCAATATTTTATTATGGAAATGGAAATCGACAGACAAAACCTTCTCGAACAAAGCACTGCCGAACCAAAATTTTTGATATCTATAAAAAAATCACTGGACAGGTTAAACTCCTTCCCGAGGGAACAAATGCATTTTGGACCTACCTATAAAATTAATTCTCGTCTGGGAGAACTTAGTGTAAATGTAATCTTTTCTCCGACCAACGAATGGCAAACTGAATATTACATCCTAGCCAAAGATAAAGACGGAAAAATTGTCGGAAAAAGAACCGGTAGCATCTTTGATGAAGATAAAAAACTAGATGATAAACATAAACGAGCATTATTTATTAAAGGAAAAATTGAGGTTGAGAGAAAAGGAGCTGGGTTGGCGATACCTATCGAACTAGTTTTTATTGATGTGCTGCAATCATTAGCCAACGCAGAAAAACGGCCCGTGGTCTGGGAAATTGAAAACGAAAACCTACAAAAATTAGAAGAAGCACGTGCGGAAATAGCTCAAAAAATTATATCCGGAACAGTAACCAACGAGGATCAAACCAACCTAAAAAACCTAGAGGAAGAACAACTTCGGTGGCAAGCGCTCTATGGGCCTAACGGAAAGATAGGTATGGACATACGACCAGTCGGATTTGATAAGAAAAAATTCTTGCCTAAAGACAGTGAGATTGATTTTGATCAAACTCAAGAAATCAAATTAGAAAGAATAGATAATGATGACGGGACAGTTACTCCTCAGATGGTTAGCGCGACTCCAGCTCAAGAAAATTTTCAGGCAGAGTGCCTACAAAAACTCGAAGCCGATATTCAAAAATACTCCTAATCAATAATCCGTGTAATCCACTTAATCTGTCTAAATCCGTGTTATGAAAGACTGGATCACCCTCCCTCCCCCACCCCCCGAATTCATCGCCCAGCACCCCGAACTCCCACTCAGCGTGGTGCGTTTGTTATGGAATCGCAATCTCCGGACCCAAGAACAAATCGATGAATTTCTAAACCCCGATTATAGCAGTGACCTGCACGACCCCTACCTGTTCCAAGACATGCATAAAGCCGTGTCGCTGATTTACGACACTATTGCCCGTGGCGAAAAAATTACCGTGCATGGTGACTACGATGCCGATGGCGTCTGCGCGGCCGTAGTGATTATTTCAACTCTCAAAAAAATCGGCGCTAAAAATGTCGGCATCTTCCTCCCTCATCGCGAAACCGATGGCTACGGACTGAACAACAATACGGTTAACCTACTCAAAGAAAATGGCACCAAACTCATCATCACCTGCGACTGTGGCATCAGCAACACCGGTGAAATCACCTTGGCCAAAGAACTAGGGATCAAGACCATCATCACCGATCACCACGCCATGCCAGCGATCTTCCCCCCCGCCGAAGCGACTATCCACCCACTCGTCCCCGGTGAACCCTACCCGGACAAGGGTTTGGCCGGTGGTGGTGTTGCCTTCAAACTCGCTCAAGCCTTACTGCAAAAACACCACGAGACCAATCCCCTTCTGCCAGACGGCCAAACCCACGAAGCCTTCGAAAAATGGCTTCTCGACATGGTATCTATTTCCACGGTTGGCGACATGGTTCCCCTGCTCGGCGAGTCCCGCACTCTGGTGCGCTATGGCCTGACCGTGCTAAATAAAACCCGTAATTTTGGCTTACAACAACTCCTGATCACCACCGGCTTGGCCGATGAAAACGGCCTGCCCAAACGCGGCGCTTTTGACGCCAAAACGATCGGCTTCAAAATCGCTCCTCGTATCAATGCCGCTGGCCGCATGGACCACGCCAACGTCGCCTTCGCCCTGCTGATGGCCGAAGATCCAACCTCCGCCGCTGAGCTCGCCGCCCAACTCAACCAAAATAATACCGACCGCCAAAAACTCACCGAAGAATTGGTGAATCAAGCACGTGAATATCTCAAAGCAACTGATCAACTAAAAAACCCTATTCTCTTTGCCTTTGGCGACAATTGGCCGACCGGCATCCTCGGCCTCATCGCCAGCCGCCTCAAAGACGAATTTTATAAACCGATTCTCGCCATGGGCAAAACCCGCGACCAAATCACCGGCTCAGGACGTAGCATCAAAGAATTCAACCTCATCGCCGCCTTGCAAACCATGCCGGAATTTTTCTATAAATTTGGCGGCCACCCCCAAGCCTGTGGCTTCTCGCTAAAAAGTCTCGATGTATTGGAAGAATTCAAAGCCGCCTTATTAGAGAAAGTTGCCGCCGGAGTAGTCAATGTCTCCCTAACCCCCAAAATACTTATCGATGCCGAAATCGCCGACCTGTCCGAAGTAAACTGGAAGCTCTACGACTTATTACAAAAATTCGAACCCTTTGGCCAAGCCAACGAAGAACCCCGCTACGTCGCCTACGGCCTCACCGTAGCCGGCATCGAGCCCGTCGGCCAAGATGGCAAACACCTCCGCCTCCTCCTGAAACATCATTCTCATCTGGTCCGCAAGACAATCGGCTTTGGCCTCGGCGACACCAACCGTTACCCCGAAGACTGGCGCGCCAACCTCCGCCCGGGCGACAAGGTAGACATGGTCTTCACCATCAGCGTCAACGAATGGAATGGCAATCGGGAACTGCAGATGATGATTGAGGACCTCCGAAAAAGCAAGTAAAGATTGGCTGGCTTCCCTCCCCTTATGAAGTCCCGTTATACCGCGTCAAGGGTTGGTTGTGGATAAATAGTCTTACTCCAATAAAAGGCAAACAGGTATTTAAGAAATTTTCGGGCAATCGCCATGAGCGTAGTCGTATAGTGTTTACCCTCTA
>CAZXIF010000139.1:0-4326 GCA_964640395.1 uncultured Gammaproteobacteria bacterium
AACCGTCGACAATTTGTCGACAGTTGAAATTGCTGGCAACAGACGGAAAAATGCGCGAAACCGACTGTGCCAATACCGAGGGTATGTTTCGTCTCGTACAATCAATCCCCTCTCCCAAAGCCGAACCGCTCAAGCGTTGGCTCGCCAAAGTTGGCTATGAACGCGTGCAAGAAATTGAAAATCCGGAATTGGCAACCAAACGGACAAAACTGCTCTACAAATTGAAAGGGTATCCGGAAGATTGGATCGAAAAACGAATGCGTGGGATCGCGGTGCGCGAGGAGCTTACGGACGAGTGGCAGAAGCGCGGCGCGGAGAATGAACGGGATTTTGAACTGATTTTGACCATGCTCGGGGAACGGACGACGACGGAAATACATCGGACCAAAGATACCAAAGGTGTGCCGCGACTGAAAGATGACGCGCGGGTGGGCGGGCAGATCGCCGGTACGGCGCGGAAGCAAATTGAGCGGCAGATTGGGCGATCGGTGGTGTCTGATAAGAATTTTTTGCAAAGCAAGAATAAAAAAATGTTAAAATAAACTTATAGATATGTGGTATTTTGTCCGGGAAAACAGGACTGAATATGGGGTGATAAAAGAAAAATATTCATTAATTATTGATGGTACGTGTTTTATCCATTCGGTTAGTTTTACGAATGGATCTTGTGTGAAATTTTTATCGATTGATGACAATAAACGTGTGTTATACGATGGATATCACGGTCCTGCAATCAGGATATATGGGAAAATATTATCCAATAAATCAATTCGAGTAAGTGATATGATCATTTTGCAGTAATTGTTATCTAAAACAAGCGCTCTATACTCAATTTATGACAACTGATCAAGACTCCCTTACGCTTCAGATACAAAATCTGCTCGGTAAAAAAATTACCCATTTTATATTAAAAGGAAAAGGGGCCTGCAATAATGCTTACTACATTGAAACTGAGAATGGTGGAAAATATATTGTTAAGCAAGAAAGAGATGTCAAAGAATTCCAGCCGCAAAATGATCTGGTCGTGGAAGCTGGCGTGGCTGAACGACTGCTGGCCTTAGATTTATCCATACCGACTCCCCAGGTAGTGTTTGTTTCAGAAAACCCTAAAATGTATGGCTACAAATACATTGAGGGAGACCTAATGCGCGGAGTGTGGCCGTCGCTGGTGGAGACTGATAAAATGAGCGTTTGCCAGGCACTGGGGCGCTGGCACGCGGAGATCGGTAAAAAATTTACCAGAGAAATGGCCGAAGCCTGTCATATTACCATTGATACATCCCCCGACATTCACCCCGAAGTTTTGGCTGACTATAATAGATTAATTCTAAGTACAGACATACCTGAAGACTTTAAAATATTGGCTAAAGAAGCCAAGTCGATATTTGATGGGACGATGGACAAGATGAAATTTCAGTTCATCCATAATGATTCACATCATGAGAATATTATCATTAAAGACAAGAGCGTCTCTGGAATCATTGATTTCGGTAACGCTGAGCATGGAGAAATAGCCAAAGAATTTTCTCGGTATATTCGAGACTATCCCGATTACTTTACCTATATTGTATCTGCTTACGAAGCAGCCTCTGAGAGCAAGCTTTGTTACGAGCGTCTGGTCAGCCATGCCCTACTATGTGATTTTATCGATATCGTTGAGAATTATCAAAAAGGAGAAAAATCGCGCGTTGAAGCCGAAGAATCTATAGCGAACTACCGAAAGCTACTACACAAATAAAACCTTGTTTGCCTTAGATTAGCCTAATCTCTATCTCTTCTTGACATATTATTTCACTTATGATACAATATCGTCATAATTATGAAATATAGAGAAATACTCCTGGAACAACTCAAATCTCAGCCCTACTTCGATAAAAAGGCGGTTTATCAGCTGAGCGAACAGTACGGGCTTAAAAGTACTACGGTTGATACCTATATCAGCCGGTCTTTGAAACGCAGAGACATCATCCCCCTCAAAAATGGGCTCTACGTGTCGGCTGATTTTTATGATAACAATAAACACGATATTTCTTACTCGTTCTACATTGCGAACATCCTGCGCTCGCCATCGTACGTAAGCTCGTGGACTGCCTTGCAGTATTACAATTTGACCACCGAGGCCATACATACGATCATCTCAATCACGCCCCAAGTGACAAGGGGCTATAAAACAAAGCTGGGTACCTTTATGTACCAGTCGATACAACCAGAATTGTGGTCAGATTTTTCTTTAATTAAAGGCGGGTTTGAATTTTTTATCGCGTCGCCAGCCAAAGCGCTCTTTGATTTACTTTATTTTAAAACGCGGCAGTTTCGGGGGATATATTTTAAAAATATACCGGCATTGGTCGCGGAACTGCGGATTGATCTGGAAGACATGAAACAGGAGGAGCAAAAAGCATTTTTAGCTATGGTAAAATCATTCACTTTATGAACAACCAGATTTTACTTACCCTTAAAGATAAACTGGCTGTTCTCCCCACCCCGGGAGGACTTGAGGTTGAAACACAGCGCAATATTCTCAAAGAGGAGCTACAGTTTTATGTGTTAAACTTTATCTACCACCATCCGGAATATAGCAAGTGGATTATGTATGGCGGTTCGGCTCTACGCATCTGCCATGGCCTGGATCGCATGTCGGTTGATTTGGATTTTGAAATTACCGAGCCGGTATCAGAATTATTCCTGAAGAAGCTAAACGAGGAGTTGGTCACCCATTTTAAAAATATCTACGGTACTGGGTCGGATCTGCTAACTATTAAAATAACTAACCACCGTGGGTTGCGCTTGTGTTTCCACATTGGCGATGATATGGGCATTAATCATCCGTCCAAACAGGTAATCGTCAAAATTGACCTCAATAATTTTACCGCCCCAAAGACCGTGACTGAGCGTATCCCTATCAATCGCAATCAGTTATCGTTTGTTATTAGAACCTATAACCTCTCGGCGCTGATGGCGAGTAAGATTGCGGCCATCCTCCTACGTGGACAGCGGGGTGGAGCAGATGGCGTGCTGTATGAAGAGAAAGGGCGCGATATTTACGACTTGTTGTGGTACATGACCAAAAGAGTCACGCCCGATCTTGATTATTTAGTTGCGAAAAGTATTGATATTAAAAATTTGCGAACGCTGTTCGATAAACTCACTTTGCAGATGAATAAGGTGAATAATTTAAATTTGAAACAGGATCTCTCACCACTATTTGTTAATCAAACGTATATTGAGAATTGGCTCAAAAATTGGCGAGAAAGTTACCTGCGACTTCTTGGTGATTACAAAATACATACCATCACAAAATTCGAAAGTGTCGTTATAGATCAAGATTATACTACTGGAGGTTTTTCTTTTATCTATGAATATAGTACCGACCACATGAGTTTGGTAAGTGTTGTCTGTAACCTAAGCGATGATTGGATTAATTTCAAAGATGGTGATATAGCAACGCCCATAGATAATAAAATAAACGACGTGGCAAAGTTTGCGGATCATATAAGTAACCTGCCGGCTGCAAAACAAAAGAAATTGAAACAATACGCGACGCTGTTCTACCAAAAAATTGAAACGTATCTCGAGAAAACAAACCGAATTATACTTGGTGACAGCATCGTCACAAAAGTTATCAGAATGAGCGCGGTTAATTTGAATCAAAAAGAAGAACTTGTCCTGAATAAATCAGCGCTGCTGACTTGCGAATTGGATGACTTGTTAAAATAAAAACAGTCTCGATTGAATCGAGACTGTTTTTTTAATTGCTATTATTTTTGCTTCCCTTCCGCCACAAACTTCAGCGATAACGAATTCACACAATGCCGCGTATTCTTCGCCGTGAGATGTTCGCCTTGGAACACGTGGCCGAGGTGACCGCCGCAGGTATTGCAGGTGATCTCGACGCGCATACCATCGGCATCGGTGGTGCGTTTGACCGCCCCTGCTATCTCTTGGTCGAAGCTCGGCCAGCCGCAGCCGGAGTGGAATTTACTGTCTGAGGTGTAGAGGGCGGTGTCGCAACGGCGGCAGTGATAAGTGCCAGGGACGAAGGTGTCGTCGTACTCGCCGGTGAAGGGGCGTTCGGTGCCTTTGTTTTCGATGACGTGGGCTTCGGCGGGGGTGAGGGGGTTGAGGTGCATAGGGAATTTAATTAATAAGGATTATTCGCGATTCCTCCCTTTTTCCATGCGAATGGATTGACTCTGTGGAGCCTGATAAGGGGAGGCTAGGTGGGGTCGTTCGTGCAGAGGAAAAACCTCCCCTCGCCCCTCCTTAAAAAGAGGGGAAAGCCAACCCACCCCTCCCTCTTCGCTAGGGCTACGGGGGACAGGTACC
>CAZXIF010000140.1:0-12406 GCA_964640395.1 uncultured Gammaproteobacteria bacterium
GAAGCGAAAAATAAGAGGCTGATTGAGCAGGCTTTATTGGCTGTGTTTAAAGAAAAGATTCCGTTGCATTGCTCGGTTGCCCCGGAAGCCGGCAGTGCCTTCGTTACTAAAACAGCTGATACCGCTAGCCTAAATAATTTGGCCGCAGAATTTGGGGGGAAAATTGTGGCTTAAATCTTGACTTTTGGCGTAAGTTTGCTAAGCTAAGGCTCTTTATCCGTACAATCGGAGATCGTCTAATGGTAGGACCTTGGACTCTGAATCCAAGTATCTAGGTTCGAATCCTAGTCTCCGAACTTAGAAAAATATGCCTAAAATCAGGCATTATTTTGTTTTTTAACCACTACTTTTATTGATTCGCCTAGAGTGCTATACTAGCATGGTCGTTAAGATTAGTTATTTCAATTGGCTTTTTACTGTTCATAATTTTTAATATATCTTATATGTTTTTTAGAGAGCAGCCGTCGGGAATTACCGAAGCAACCACTGTTGGAGACACAAACCAACGCCACCACGATACGGTTGTTGACGAAGAAATTCAAGTGGGTTCGAATGAACTTTTTGTTGTTAGAGCAAACAGCTCTGGCATCTCTGATGCGATTGATGATCATCGTGATAGAGAGCCGAAGGATTCTCCTAAAATTAGAATACATAGGCTGCTGAATGAAGAGTTGAAGTCATTGTCTGTATACGGGGGAGAGATGAAAAGACTAAATGATTTTTTTCAATCTAGAGGCGGCGACTCAAAGATGCGTGGCTTAATTTCGTTTATCAAGTCGAATGCCGATGGTGGACGAGAGGTTATAAAAATGCCTTCGGAAAAGGTGGGAGATTTGGGTGATCACACTCGTTGGACAGCAAAATTAATTTTTACTCTAGCGGCTCTTGATGGCAGAAGCAATTCTGTGATGGAAAGCTTAGTAAATATGTCACGTCAACTAGAGCCCGTTGACGCAACCGGCGATAAAAAACGGGCAGGATTAAAAAAGAGAATTTTTATATTAAAATTAAAAAATCTTAAAGACTCTATTCTGGATGAGGATCCTGAGTTTTTTAATCGATTAACCCGTGAGATTTCTATTTAGAAAGCCTGCTCATACCGACAAATACAGTCCGCGCTGGACTGTATTTTATTTCAGACAAAAAAGTAAGGCGTCATGACAGTTTTAAAAAAAGTTGCTAAGCTATAGCAATGCTTTAGGTTAAAATGACTACCATTGGTGTTTATGCGTAACAAAGCAAAAAAATTAATTATCTATAGCCTGATATTATCTTTGTTTTTCCCAATCCTCGTTCGCGCCCAAACTGCGGAAGAATTGGCGCAGCAGCAAACCGAATTGCAGACGCAACTGCAAGATATAGAGTCGCAGATTTCAAGCCTACAAAATCAGCTGACCACCACGGTCGGAGAGAAAAAGACGCTGGCCAGTAAGATCACCCGCCTCAAAAAAGAACAGGCTAGTTTACAGTTGCAGATAAAAGCGACAAAACTGCGTTATGACGGGTCGGTGAAAAATGTGACGCGCACGGCCAAATCTATCGCGGAGAATGAGCTGAAGATCAGTCGGTTGAAAAAAGAATTGACCGACCTGATCCGCGAGCTGAATCAGGTGGACCAGGCAGCATTTATATTCGGTCTGTTCAAGCCGGGCGGACTCAGCGAAGCGTTTGCCGAATTTGAGAATTATGAACGGTTGGTGACTAGCTTAACGGTAGTAGCCAAAGATGCTGAAAAGACACGACAAGAATTGGCCACGCAAAAGACTAGGTATTTGGAGGAGCAGGATGACGCGCGCGAATTACTGGCGGTAGCGGCAGTGCAGCAGGCTACGCTCGGGAGTAAGCTGGATGAACAGGCGACTTTGTTGCAGGAGACGAAAGGACGAGAGAGTGAATTCCAAAACCAATTGCAAGATACTAAAAAGCGCGCGGCGGAGATACGGGGCCGGATCTATGAATTGCTGGGTGGCGGCAAGCAGATAGACTTCGGACAAGCAGTGAGCGTGGCCAAATGGGCGCATGCCCAGACCGGGGTGAAACCGGCTTTTTTACTAGCGATTTTGACGCAAGAATCAAATCTGGGAAAAAATGTCGGGACGTGTAACCGCTTGGGAGACCCGCCGGAAAAAGGCTGGAAAGTGATCATGAAGCCGGAGCGTGACCAGGAGCCATTCCTGGCTATTACGACAGCGTTGGGACGTGATCCGGATGTGACGCCGGTATCGTGCCCGATGCGTAATAAAGATGGCAGCCAGCTGGGCTGGGGCGGGGCAATGGGTCCGGCACAGTTTATACCCTCGACCTGGGCCGGTTATGAATCCAAGATCGGGGCACTGGTCGGCAAAACCACCCCTGATCCGTGGGATATCCGTGATGCTTTCGCGGCAGCGGCGATACTGCTGAAGGCGAATGGAGCGGGTAAAACTGATGACGGTGAATGGAAAGCGGCGATGCGGTATTTTTCGGGCTCAACCAAGGTGCGTTATCGCTTTTATGGAGATAATGTATTGACGCTCACGGCGAAGTATCGGCAGGATATAAAGGATCTGGAAAATTAACCTTGAGATTTGTATACAGTGACCGTGGATTCCCGCTCCTGGACGGGAATGACAAGTGCGTTTCGTAATTCAAAGCAGTCGTGACTGTTTTTTTTATTTTCTACCGCCGGAAGAAGAACATTACGGCTCCGCCGAAGAGGCCAAAGGCGAGAATCAGGTCGGCGATGGCTTCGCGGGTAACGGTGGGAGATGGCAGCGCGATGATAGTCGAGTTGCCAGCTTTGTCTACAGCTTTGATGAAGACAGTGCTGCGTAGGGTTTGGTCGGTGAGAGTTACGGGACTGGTGACGTATTGCCAGGCGTTTTGCTGTGGACCGCCGACGCGTTGTTCTTGGACTTCGTAGTGATCGATGTCCGAGTTAGGGCCTGATCCACCACATCGGCGTGACCAAGGGCAGGGGGCGGTAGTGGTATCGTAAAATATAGAGGGTTTAATACTCAGCGAAGAGTGCTGATTTTTATTTTTGGGCTGTTTTATGATAGCCCCTGTTCCAATCGGGCTAGGGGTTTGGCCGGTGGCGGGTTCATCGAAAAAATCTTCCGGATAGCCGCCCACTCCATCCTGCTGCGGGATCGAGGGGGTGGCCGGGTCGAGCTGCAAACCGGGCCAGACATTTGGTCGGGTGTTGCTGGGATTCTGGGTTGGCCAGATGATTGGTGTGTTGTCGATAGAGGCGCTCGAACTAGTGGCCGTTCCGCCCGCCCTGTTCGCGTAGGGACCAGACGAATAATGTATGCCTGATCCATCACTCATAATTACCACAGGGGAGTTGGGAGTGACCGCTGTGGTAACCGACAATCCAATCGGCAATACGGAAAAACTGGCCGATTGGCCTTGGTCGAGGGACAAGGCATCGCCCACGCTAATTAACTGAAAATTCGGGGAGGCGGACAGACCCATGTCCATGATAAAGGCGCCTTCACTAATTTGAAAATTAGCGGAGGCTGAATCGGAGGCCAAGAGAGGTTGGAGCGGTACGCAGGAAAATGACAGGGCCGCTAGCAACCAGACAATGTTTCGCTGCATACGCGACATGAAGAAGAGTTAACTTATCGGCCTGGGATCACTCCAGTTGAAGGTTGCGTTGGGATGGTTCGGGCGGGAGCTGGAGTCGGGGCAGGGGCTGGATTGCCAATGTTGATGGGGGCTACTTCGACGATTTTATTTTCGGTCGGGTCATATAAAATCGCTTTGCGGGCGTTGGTATAGATGAGTACTTTGTACCCAACTTTAGCTTGGGCAAAAAAGGCTTGATTTTTTAGGAGTGCCGGGTCGGCTACGGTGGCGAGCGTTGGCTGTTCGCCTTGGGGAAGGATCATGATTTTTCCCACTTGCGCGACGATGGTGGCGACTTCCTGTTCGCTGACTTTACTCGGATTTTTCTTAAGGGTTTGGATTTGATTATAAAAATAATAACTAGCTCCACCGGCTGCAAGGACAACGAGAGCGAGCACGGCTATAAGATAACTTTTGATATCCGAGCGCTTGGCGATGGTCGGAGTGGCGGTAGTAGTTGTCTCCATACGAATTAAGTTAATGTTAATAAATGATAGGGTTAGTATAGCACGATTGTGGCCCAATTTTTAGGGCGAGTCCGATACAACTGGGGTTTCGGCAGGAATGACTGGCGGGGTCTCGGTATTCTCGAGTGGCGCGGGGACTACTACTTCCGGCTCCGAAGAAGGCTCAACCGTCGGTTCGACAGCAGGTTCGGACACAGGCGAAGTCAGTACTATCGGCGTATCACTATCTGAAATGCTCAAGCGAGGATTTTTGATAGCTACGGCCAGCCAACTGAAGCGAATATCCGCCGGAGCGGCGCGATTCAAGACAATGGTGAAACTCTTGGTATTTTTCCGGCTGATCAGGTATTGCACGCCGCGATCGAAGATAAGGTTTTCAAGAGCCTCAGGAAACATGCCGGAGACTTGGGTGCTGGTGGCTTCTTCCAGACTGATGCTAGTGGTAATGACCGGCTGTTCCAGATACTCGCGGTCAAACGTAACCGTCACTGACTTGCTACCTTCTTTGATAAGGGCAAAACCGCCACTGTCATTGTTCAGATATGGGCGGCCAAAGAAGACCGTGTCGCTGAGTACGCTTAATTCTAAGCCTGGGGTACCGAGCGTATTTACTTTTAAGCTTTGGGCAGTAATGGCACCGTCGACAGCAGAAAAACTGATTAAAGAACCATCACTGCCGACGAGTGACCCAGGAGCGTTGGACACATTAGGAGCGACTTTGGCAGAGGTTGACCCCACTAACCCACGACTCAATACTATGGTAATTTCTCCCTCACCAGAAGCGAGAGCCGAGATAGCTAAACCAACGACACTGGCAGTTTTACCGTCTTCAGGATTGTAGCGCATAGCTACCCCCGGTTTGCTGGCAGTGACAACGTAGTCCCCTACCACAATTGGGCCGTTTTCGGCGCTGGCTTTGACATGTACCAAACCGGCCAAACTAAGGGCAGCGCGACCCGGACCTTCGGCGCCGATAAGGAATTGTCCAGTGTCGGAAATAACACCTGCCACTCCCAGGGCATAGGCTCCGATAGATTTTTTAAATTTCTCAGGATTATTAGGGTCTGCAATTACGATATCACCTGGCTCAACCGTTTCTTCGGGAGAGACGTCGATATATTCGGCGAAGTCGCCAATCGTATTGGCATTTTGATTAGCATTCATAGCACCGGTCGTGCGGAGGTTACCGCCAGCGCTTAGAGACATTACTTTGGTGCTATTGTTACGTACGGATAATAGGATACTACTGGCAGCATTGGCCAGCGTGCTCGACGTGTCCAAGACAAAGGCTCCCGCGCCAGCGCCTGATACCAGGGAAACGAGGGTAGTTGTGCTATTGGTTGCCCGAATACGCAAACCCCCAAGACTCGATCCGCCACTAATATCCAGGGTTCCAGAAGCCACCACATTACGAAAAGCGTTGCCAAATATACCGATATTGGAATTATTATTCAAACCTGAGAGGAAATTGTTTCTAACCAATAAGGTGCTGGAGGCATTCAAAGGACCGGCGACTTGTAAGCCGCTGCCGATAGAAGATGAAGCGTTACTAATAAAACCTTGATTCAAGCCAACCAATCCAGCGGAGTTTATGGTTACCACATCACTAAGGGCGCTATTTTTTACGCTTAATAGATTAGCGGTTTGGCCCGGTCGAGCGGTTACCAATAACGAAGTGGCGCTGGTGGAAGTTGATACGATACTTAAGCCTGCCGCCGCCAAGGTACTCGTGCCGAAATAAGCTCCGCCAGATCCGCCTATGGTGAAGAACGGAAGAGATGTCGCACTGCGATAGACGGCTAGATTGGCCGTTTGACCCGCAGCAGCAGTAACAACTAACCCAGAGACGGCACTATTGGTGTTGCCGACATTCAAGGCCACTGAGGCATCACCTAACCGTTGGCTAAAGTTACTGGCGCCGGCATCGATGTTGCCAAGCGCGGACACTTGGAAAAGGGTAAACCCTTCAAATCCAGCGCGTCTAACATCTATAAAATTATCCGAAGCGTCATTAAATAATTGTAAGGTGGCTGAACCTCCGGTGTAAGAACCATTCTTTTGAAGGGTTAGGCTGCTATTGGCATTATTGAAATTAAAAGCGGGAGACTGCCAGATATCACCAGTAACATTGCCGACAAACGGAACGGCTCCGGTAGTCGTAAATTTAGACAGTCGCAAGCCGCCTACCGTGGTAGTCGCCGAAACTATCAGGCTTGAGGAAGCATTTAAGCTACCAGCGACTTGCAAACTTCCGACAATTGAGGAAGAAGCATTAGAAATAAAACCACCCGTAAGCGTGGATAAATTTTTGACGAACAAGGTATTGGAAGCATTTAAGGCTCCGGCGACTTGTAACCCAGCGCCAATTGAAGACGAGGCATTACTAATGAAACCAGTTTGGAAATTGGTCAGGCCAGATAGAGTGTCGCCGGTGAGTAACAGATAGTTGCTAGCGGTGATGGAATCAACCACCATGGCGTCGGTAAGGCTATTGGCTGGCAGCGCTACACTGCCCGCGACTGTGAGGTTGTTAATAGTGGCGGCAGTTAGATTGGCCAAAGCAGCGGTGGTGGTGGTGAAGGTGGTCGTAGCGGAAAAAGTATTGAGGCCAGTGAAGATTTGATTACTCGCCAAGCGGGCTAAAACAGCCGCATCTGAGAGGTTACTCGTCGAGAGACCGGTGATGGTGGCGCCGGTCACGTTGAGCGCGCCGGTGATTGACACCGTGCTCGCTCCGATAGCGCTAGCTGTGAGTGAGTTGGTAAATAGGTTGGTAATGGTAGAACTACTGTTGTTGATGAGTAAGCCCCCATTTAACGTTGATAATCCGGAAACTGATAAGCTACTAGACGCGTTCAACGCCCCAGTTACTTGTAAGTTAGAACCGATTGAAGAAGAGGCATTGCTAATGAAACCAGTTTGGAAATTGGTCAGGCCCGTCAGTATGCCGCCGCTTAATAGTAGGTAATTACTCGCCGTGATGGAGTCGGCGATCATGGCGTCCGTAATACTATTGGCTGGCAGCGTGAGAGAGCCAGACACGGTGAGATTGTTAATGGCCGCATTGGTAATTTCTGCTGACGTGATGGTCGTAGTGCTAAAAGTGGTGGTAGCGCTGAAAGCATTGAGGCCGGTGAAAGTTTGATTGTTGGCCAGGCGAACGAGCGTGGCGCTATCGGCCAGGTTGGTAGTGGCGAGGCCCGTGACAGTGGCGCCGGTCAAATTTAAGGCGCCGGTCACAGTGAGATTCTGCAAGGTGCCGTTCGTAGCCGTGACTGTAAGTGAATTTAAATTGGTAATTGTGGAGCTGGCGTTATTTACCAACAGGCCACCCTGCAAGGTAGAGAGCCCGCTGACGAGCAAACTCGATGAAGCATTCAAGGCACCGGCAACCTGCAGACTACTGCCAACCGAAGAAGAAGCATTGGAGATAAAACCAGTTTGGAAATTCGTTAGACCAGATAAGCTGCCGCCGGTGAGCAACAAGTAATTGCTGGCAGTGATAGAGTCAACGACCATGGCATCGGAAATCGAATTGCCAGTCAGCGACAGCGCGCCGAGCACATTCAAATTGGTAATGTTGGCAGTGGCGACCGTAGTACTAGCAATTATAGCCGTAGCCAACCAGGTGTCGTTAGAAAAAGTGTTTATCCCCGTAAAGGTTTGGTTCTGATTCAGTTTGGCCAGCGAGGCGGCATCGGCCAGGTTGCTGGTCGACAAACCGGTGATGGTGGCGCCAGTCACGTTTAGCGCGCCGGTAATGGAAGCTGTATTCGCCGCGATAGTCGTGGCTGACAGCTGATTGGTAAATAAATTCGTAATGGTTGATGAAGCCGAGGCGATAAAGCCGCTGGAAAATAAGGCTAAATTATCTACTGCCAAAGTTGAATAAAGTTGGGTGGGACCAGACACCTGTAAACTTGAAGATACCCCCACGCCACCGAGGGCATTAACCGTTAGCAATTTAGCGGCTACGTCGTTTTGAATTTCTAATAAATTTACGACTTGACTGGGCGCGCCCCGAATAATCAAGGGCGTGGCGCGCGATGAGCTGGCTTGGATTGATACATTGGCTCCGGGAAATACTTCGGTGGTACCAAAACCAGACGCTTCAGTGCCAAGGACACTGGCCGCTTGCAGAGCGTACGCGACCGAGAGCATGGATTGGCGCGGAGCCAAGGTTTCAAAAGTAACCCCAGAACACGAACCGGCGCTAGTTCCGGCTACTTCCACGTTTAAAAATAAGCTATCAGTGCTTTGAAAATTAAAATCCAAGAGATCGCCACCAGCGGCGGTATCCCCAATGCCGATAGTAAACAAACCACTCTTTACCGTAGCGGTCATGGTAGCTGGGGTGCTCGCAGTCGGCCACAGTTTGGTACCGGCGCCTACGGTTGACGTGCTATAAAAAGAAAAACGAAAACAATAGTTACTGCCAGTCGCCCCGCCGAGCGGCAGGCCAGCGGAATCAAGTAATTTACCTTGATAAGGTAAAATATGAGGAACGCTAGCAGCGGCGGCTGGCTGAGTGGCAATTAAACTACCAAAGAGGCTTACGATTAACAAAAAAATACCAAGACGCTCCGCGCTTAATCGTTTTTTCTGCTTTGAAGCCAGGCTGGCTGGTGATTTGTGCCCGAAAAGGTAGACCATTATAAAAAGCTTAAACTAATCACGACCAATTCTCTATATTGTGCTAACGTTAGTACTTTTTTATTTAAATGTCAATAATTTTTGACTCACACAAAATCATTTAAATAACCACGGAGTATGTCATATTTTGACCATTTTGTCAAGCCAAGCGCCGGCATCCACTTCCCTTTCCCTACCGATATGATACGATAAATTTTTACTAATCTCTACTCCATGGGACAATTCATTGACGGGCGCGCAATTGCGGCAAAAATTGAAGCGGCAACGGCTGAACGAGTAGAAAAACTCGCCTTAGCTGGCCATACCCCAAAACTGGCAGTGGTTTTGGTTGGGGATGATAAGGCTTCGAGTACCTATGTTCGTAAAAAAGGCGAAGCCGCCAAAAAGATTGGCATTGATTTTGAGTTATATGCTCTCTCCGGCACGATCACTCAAGTTGACCTGAGTAAAAAAATAGCGGAGATACAAAGTGATTCGATGCTTTCCGGCCTGATCGTGCAACTCCCTCTGCCCGAGCACCTCTATACGAATGAAGTCTTGAATACGATTGATCCGGCCGTGGACGTAGATTGCTTAACCAATGTAAATCTTGGTAAACTGGTCATGAAAGATAATGGGCTAGTACCGCCGACTCCGGGCGCAGTCATGAGTGTTTTGGAGGATTTGCAGATTCCGATTGCCGGACAGAATGTCACGATCGTTGGCATGGGTGCGCTGGTTGGGAAGCCGCTCGCTATCATGATGGTGAACGAAGGGGCCAGCGTGACGACGGTGAATAGTCGGACAACGAATACTAAAGAGAAATGTTTGGCGGCTGATATTATTGTTACCGGGGTGGGCAAAAAAGATTTGTTGCGTGGCGATATGGTGAGTTCTGGAACGGTGGTGATCGATACCGGAGTCGATTTTGTAGAGGGAAAAATGTTTGGTGACGTGAATGTTGACGAAGTGATGCAAAAAGCCAGCTGGGTGACACCGACGCCGGGTGGGGTGGGGCCGATTACGGTGGCACGATTGTTGTGGAATACGGTGTTGTGCGCGGAAAAAAAATTACGTACATAAAAAAATATAGACAGAAAATGACTATTATGAATCCGCGAGAAGTTTTCGTTTCCCACCTCCTTAAATACCCAAAAAAACGCTCACAAATTATTGGTAATGGATTTGAAAATGACGCGGTCACGCTGCATGAACTTGCAACTGAGGAGCCGATTAATCGCTATGTTGATAAAGAGATTTCTACCCTAACGGAAGCACGGCGAGTGATGGAAATCTACACTGCTTTTCGAGAGGCGGGCCTGCCGGTGGCCTCGTTTGCTAAGATAGTTAGAAAAAAAATTGATGGAGAACTACGCTATTTTCAGACCATGGAAGACTTGACTGAAGGAAAAAAATATAGGCTTACAGAAATAATAGCGCCCGGCATAGCAACAGAAAAGACAAACCCGGGAAAAATAATTGATCAGGCATTAAACTCTGACTTGTTACGCCGTAATACTGTTAGATGTTTAGCGATTATTCATAACTTAGGTTATTTTAATTTTCATCCACCACGGATGGGCAGTAGTTTTTTCTTAAAAGAAAAAATTTCCGCGCCAACACCAAAAAATATTGATTTGTGCATCTTAGATTACGCTAACTTTACTAGCGATAGCGATCCGGCACAATTGTTTCCCGAATTTAGACAAAACTTTCAAGATATACCAAATAATCTAGAAGAAGCCACGCAGAGCAATCTGGAAGACCTATTGCTCGATATGTCAGCGAAAGATGAGTTTGATGATCAACCTCTACGAATGTTATACGATCGCGTTCGAGGAAAAAAAATAACCACCTATTTGCCAAACAAATTTTAACCTATTTTCTATGCATTCTCCCCAGATAACCGTTATCATTGGAGCCCAATGGGGCGACGAAGGCAAGGGTAAAATCACGGATTACTTCGCACGGAACGCTGACTACGTAGTACGATTTCAAGGGGGAAATAATGCGGGCCACACGCTCGTGGTAGACAACCATACCTATAAATTACACCTGATGCCCTCAGGTGTTTTGTATCCCCATATCATTTCGGTGATTGGGAACGGGGTGTTGGTAGATCCCAAGGTACTGCTTGGCGAAATTGAGGGTCTTAAAAAGCAAGGCATTAATCCACAATTAAAAATTAGCGAGCGAGCACATGTGATCATGCCATATCATATTGCTATGGATGAGGGACTTTCTAAACATCAGGGTGAATTGGCAGCAGGTAGTACGAAACGTGGTATTGCCCCAGCGGCAGCTGATAAAATGTATCGGCATGGGATTCGGGTGGGAGATTTGCTGGAGCCGGAATTATTCAAAGAAAAATTAACCAGCGCGTATCAGTTTAACATCGGGGTTATTACGAACGTATTTGGGCTCCCCTACTCCACGACGATGGAAGAAATATATACTGAGTATCTCGCGTATGGCCAGCAATTAGCTGAATATATAACTGATACGGAAGTTGGACTGCACCAGGCTTTTAAAGATGGTAAAAAAATATTGTTCGAAGGCGCGCAGGGCATGTCGCTTGATCCGGATCATGGGATGTATCCGCATACCACCAGCACGAACAACGTCGCCGGCTATATCGAGGTTGGATCGGGTGTCGGATTCAATTGCGCCAAAAAGATTATTGGGGTGATGAAAGCATACGTCAGCCGCGTTGGTACCAGCCCATTTCCAACCGAACTTTTGGGAGATGACGGGCAGAAACTGCGTGACAAAGGTAATGAGTATGGTACAACCACTGGACGGCCGCGCCGGGTGGGTTGGCTTGATTTGGTACAACTGCGGCAGACGGTGCGGGTGAGCGGGCTGACTGACCTCGCGATCACGAAGCTTGATATTTTGGCGGGGCTCGGAAGTATTCAAATTTGTACTGCCTATGAACTTGGTGGAGAAAAAATTACTGAGATGCCAGCGAGCTTGAGTAAGATTCGGGCGTTGAAGCCGGTGTATGAGACGTTGGCAGGGTGGCCAGAAATGAACAAGGAGCAGGCTACCCAACTAGTGGCTGGTGGTTATGAAGCACTCCCCTCTCCGATTAAGTTATTTATAGAGTTTATTGAAGCGAGGGTGAAGTGTAGGGTATCGATTATTTCGCTCGGGCCGGAACGAGAACAAACTATTATTCGATAATAAAACGATTTATGAGCGATTTTCAACGACTGGGACAATCTGAAATTGTTCCAATTCATGAAGACAAAGAAAAACAGAAATCACCTGGCGAGTATCTTGGTTTTTTTAACCTGACTCCTGAACAGACAGAAAAATTAAAGGAGCGCATCGGTCAAAATAAAGGATTGGTACGACTATTTGTACATCCGTTTTTTTCATATGCTGAGGAAAATGGAGGTAACCCAAAAAAACGTGCGCAACTGGAAAAAGCACTTCGACATATGGCCGAATTGCCAAACGAGAAAGTGCCTCCCTTGTTCTTTATGGAAGAAAAGAGCCGGGTTAATGAATTCCCTGACAAAGTTGGTGTTCTGCCAGGCAATGATATGTACATCATTCCAACTGCTCATTCTGACCCAGAACCCTGGGTGCCTGAACTCGACACGCCAGACGAAGCCGCTTTCACCAAGCCTGAAGATATGACTGTTGAAATGATACAGCTGGAACATGATCGGTGGGAACGTTTT
>CAZXIF010000141.1:0-6865 GCA_964640395.1 uncultured Gammaproteobacteria bacterium
GCCGGCGATTATTTTCTTCATGGTTTTTTCTCCTTTCTCCCCATTGGCGCCGAAGCCAACGGGGCGATTTTTTTCCCTTTCCCTTGTCCTTGCCTCGTGCCCGGAGTTGCCTCCGGCAGCGTCGCACGAGCATCGGCTCACCATACGAAGCAACAATAGGCATTATTGCTTCCATGGTACGCCGACCGAATTATTGTCAAAGTAACCTTACACTACCCTTTTCTCCCCATTTGTCAAGCCAAAAACCTCATTTTTCCTATTTTGTCAATATAAATGAACACACAATTTATAGCTAATTTTAGCTAAAATAAGGCCTATTTGGAACAAATCGGCTCTACTTGACTTTTACCTTGATTTATGCTAACTTTAACTGTTTAATTCATTTTAGTTTGAATTGAACAGTTATAAAAAAGCTCTTTCGCACTTTGACAAGTGAATACT
This sequence comes from uncultured Gammaproteobacteria bacterium, assembly GCA_964640395.1. Taxonomy (GTDB): domain Bacteria; phylum Patescibacteriota; class Patescibacteriia; order Magasanikbacterales; family GWA2-37-8; genus CAZEDL01. The sequence goes on from CAZXIF010000141.1 coordinate 442, forward strand.
TACCAAAACCTTCCAAAAAACTAAGAGGTCGAGTAATAGATTTTAATTGGTTGAAATTTATTTTCGATCTCTTGGTTCAAAAAACGGCCCGCGCGGGCCACGTAAGCCCGCGAAACGGGCAAAAAAAGGATGGTGCATCGTGAAACACAAAGGATGGAATCCAAACCGTAGTCGCCGTGCGGAAGCCCGGCGTCGGCGCGAGGAGTGGTGGGCGGCACAGGCTCCAAGAGGTCTCTGCCAGAAGATCAGCCTCGTGTGGTCGCTCGTGGCGATCATCGTGGTGACCCACTGCCACCTGCTGTGGCAGGGCTTCCTCAACAGCGAGCGCATTCAGGCAGTGCTCGCTTTGTCCGAGCGGATGTGGCATGGGCTCCGGCAGCACCCGCTGACGGTCCGTCTGATCAACCTCGTGACGCGCATGTGGGCACGGGCGGAAAACGTGCCACTGTGGTCCGACCGCCTGGTCGGGCTATGGCAGCAGAAGATCGGGCCGCCGCTCGCCCGATTCTTCAAGCCAGTCACCAATCTCGCCCGCAACATCGCCGAGCGCACCGCCGAGCATCCCACAGTGCTCTACATCCTCGGATTCATCGAGGCCTTCGAGCGTTTCTCCTTCTACGGCATGCGAGCACTCCTCGTGCTCTACCTGGTGAAGAAGCTGGGTTGGAGCGACGAGGCCGCACACCACCTGTACGGGCGTTATGGCGCATTGGTCTACGCTGCCCCGGTGCTCGGTGGCTTCATCGCCGACCGAGTCCTCGGACAGAAAAAAACCATCTTCCTGGGCGGCTTACTCATGGCGATCGGCCACTTTGTCATGGGTCTTCCAGGGGAGACGGCACTCCACCTGGCGCTAGCGTTTCTCGTAGTGGGGAACGGTGGCTTCAAACCCAACATCTCGACGCTGGTTGGCAAACTTTACGACCAACTCCGCGGAGCCGCGCTGCTTCAGGGAATCTCGATTGGAAAAATCGAGGAGGTGAATCTCCGACTCGAAGCCCTTCGCGACCGGGGTTTCGCCCTCTTCTACGTTTTCGTAAACGGAGGAGCACTCGCCGCTCCGATAGGCTGCGGCTACGTGGGGGAGGTCTACGGCTGGCACTATGGATTTGCCCTTGCAGGTGTGTTCATGGTGATCGGACTCGTCGTCCTCCGCTTCGCCCTCAAGTACCTCGAGGGCCTCGGCGATCCACCCAACCCCAAAAAGGTGAAGACCCCCTGTTTCCTGGGCTTCAACCAGGAGCAACTGGTGTGGATCGGCGCGCTTGCACTGGTCGGCGTCGTCTACTTCCTGGTGCAAAGCCAGGCACTGGTGGGCTACACACTTACCGGCAGCGGCATCATGGTCGGCGGATTCCTCGTCGGCTACGTGCTCTGGGGATGCCAGGACCAGGTCGAGCGCGACCAGCTCAAGGCCGCACTCATAATGATCGTGTCGAACATCACATTCTGGTCGTTCTTCGAACAGGCGGGCTCAAGCCTCAACCTATTCACCGACCGGTACGTGAACAAACACGGAATCGCGGCCTCCGTGTTTCAGTCCGTGAACCCCAGCCAAATCCTGGTGTTCACGTTCCTCATCGCCGGACCCGCCTGGGCGGCCCTGCGTCGGAGGGGCAAAGAACCGTCCATCCCGACTAAATTCGGAATCGGGATGGTCTTGCTGGCCATCGGCTTCGCCGTGCTCTACGGCGGCGCCGCCTACTGCCACGCGACCGGCCAACAGGTCCCGGTATGGATCATACTCGTCAGCTACGGGTTCCAGAGCCTGGGAGAGCTATGCCTGTCGCCAGTGGGGCTGTCCATGATCACCAAACTCGCCCCAAAAAAAATTGCTGGCCTCATGATGGGGGCATGGTTCCTCTCGTCGTCGTTCGCGCACTACATCGCAGGCATCATCGCTGCGATGACGGGCGGCGTACACGGGAACGTGGCGGGCAATGGCGCCAACGTGATGGTCTACGGGACCATCTTCGGGAAAATCGCCGTCATCTCGGCGATCGTCGGACTCATCCTGTTCGCAGCGTCCAAACGGATTAACCGTCTGATGCACGGCGTGAAGTAAAACTTCGGAAGGCGATCAACGAGCTACTACCCCACACGCTCGTTGGTCGAATTGGACTGCATCCGCAGCCCATCAATTCGGTAAGTATCCACTTGTCGCCTTCCTTTTATTTCCACTCGTGGAATTAAGAGGCAGGTAAAAAATTTTGACTAAGCGTTAAATAGCATGGTAGTATGGAATATATGAATCATACCTATTCAACTAAAAATAAACCTACCGCAATGAAATTGCTGCAACTAGTAGATGAATTAGAGATGAAGAAGAGAAATCTTCTATGATCGTCCTCGACACAAATATCGTTATAGATAAACCATGGCACAACTCGCCAATTGTCGCCTTCCTTTGATTTCATGACTGGAGTTAAGGGAAGGATTAAATAAAAAACATCCGTTGGAGTGGATGATTTTGATTAAGGCACCTTGACAACCACCAAATTATAACATATACTTAGTATATACTTTGTAATTTTTTTAATCTTATGTCTGCCGTACTCAATGTAAAAATTAATCCCATTGTTAAAAATAAAGCTCGTAAAATAGCTGATCAATTAGGTTTAAGCCTAAGCGGCGTGGTCAATGCGTACCTACGACAATTTATCCGCAGCGAAACTTTATTTGTCAGTTCAAAATTTGAAGAACCATCGGAATTTTTACTGGCCGCTATCCAGGCGGCGGCCGATGATAGTAAAAACCAGACCGCGATTACGTTTAAGTCTGCCTCCCACGCCCTGGCCCACTTAGATTCTATTATCAAAAAAAAATAAATCTATGCGCGTTTCATTTTCGCGCCGCTTTCTCAAAGATTTCGAAAAATGTCCGACCAAAATTCAGCGGGCCTTCCGCCAGCGCTTGGAACTCTTTACGCGAGATCAATTTGCTCCGCTGCTCAATAACCACAACTTGTCTGGACGATTAGCGAAATTCCGGAGCATCAACATTACTGGTGATTGGCGGGTAATTTTTGAAGTCGGAAACAAGTTTGTTGGTTTCATTGCTATTGGCACCCACAGCCAGCTATATAAAAAATAGATTTGTAAAATTTACCCTAATTCGGTAAGTATCCACTTGTCGCCTTCCTTTGATTTCATGACTGGAATTAAGAGGCAGACATAGATCAGTTTGAATTTTGCTATTGGAAATGCTAATATTATAATTACTAAAAAGTTGATGTTAAATTACGTTTCTATAAATTATGCACACCAAAATATACTGCTCCCTACTTTGAACAAATTACCCGGTTGTATAAAAAATTATGTCAAAAAATAGGTCCGTAAAAAAAATTGTTCGCGACTATGTAGCACAGTTGCGCCGGCATAAATTTCCTTTTACTCATGTTTTTTTGTATGGCTCGTACGCCACCGGGCAGGAACACGCCGGCAGCGACATTGATGTCTGCGTAATTTCTAAACAATTCCAAGGCCAACACTGGGATAAGTATGAACGCCAGTTGTGGCAATTGCGCCGTCCTATCGACACCAGAATAGAGCCAATCGGACTGTCTCTGGCAGATTTTAATGGCCTTTCACCATTAGCCGCGGAAATTAAAAAAAATGGCGTCCTGATCAGATAAACACTCTTGACGGTAAGTAGTCCACTTGTCGCCTTCTTCTTAATTTCAGACTGGAGTTAAGAGGCAGGTAAAAAATTTTGACTAAACACCAAATAGCGTGATACTATTTTTTCAATGAATCGGGCTGTCTCTGCCACTATGAAAACCAAAAAAACTGATCTGAACAAAACAGTAACGTTAGGCGTACTACTCGAATACACCGACGAATTTTTATTGCCGAGAATCGGTGAGATGTTTGAGGATTCGGAAAAACGTCTCAAAAAGTATGTGAACGAAGAAAATGGCCAATTAAAGCACGAGCTAAAAACCTATATCGATGACAAGCTCGCGGACTACACCTCTGACATCTTCAAACGATTAGATAAAAAATATCAAAAAGACCATGCGTTTAAAGAAAAAGTGGTCACGCTCTTCAAAAAACATCGGATTGGCTCAGCCGAAGAAATTGCTTTTTTAGAAGGATTGGTTACGGCTAGTTAAATAAAAAAATTGAAAAAAATAACAAAAATCACTATTGACACCAGTGATACACTTTTGATACACTTAACTTCTGGTTACCCTAATCTTAATTACTCTATGACCACAACTAAAACCCGCATCAACCTTACCTTACCTCCCGTGCTGGAAGACCTGCTCCAGCACGTGGCCCGCCGCGACAACGTGCCGACTGCCACCAAAGCCGTGGCCTTGTTGGCCTTGGCGCTAGAAATTGAAGAAGATACCCTCTGGGACAGACTGGCCCGAGTCCGTGATACTAACCAAATAAAATATATTCCCCACGCTCAAGCTTGGCTATGACATTTTTGATTGAGTATCACCCGAAGGTTGTCGCTGAAGATATTCCCGACTTGAGCAGTGCCATGAAACGGAGAATCCACGCTGCTATTGAGGAAAAATTAATGATTGCGCCGGAATTATTTGGCAAACCGCTGCGCCGCTCACTCGCTGGGTACCGCAAACTACGGGTCGGTGATTACCGCGTTATTTTTCGTATTGATCTGAAAAAAATTAAAATTCTTATTATTCAACATCGTTCAATTATTTATAAACTAGTTAGTAACAGGCAGTAAACGCTGAAGCCTTCCTTATGTCCAAACCAGTCGCAGCTCCTACCAATAAAACCATGGACAAATCAGCACCGCCCACCCCGGCGTCGGCTTTAACCAACCTGCACGCCCAACTTGGCGCCCTCAAAAAAAGAATCCTCGACCTTACTACCATTCAAAACCACAAAGATTATTTCACGGCACTCTTGGCCGGAGCCGAACAAACCGCCAACCTAATCTCAACAGATCGTACGCTCCTAGAACAAATAGACTTCACTCAAAAATCACTGGCCGCTATCAACGAAGCAATCACCACCTTCAGCACAAAAATCACTTGGTACCGCAGCAAAAATATCTCTGTCAGTGGCAATGACAATCTTGAAGCCGACGCTCGCTCAGAAATTATCGACCAACTACAAAAACAATTTCTCTCCTCACCGAAGCCGCAATCCAAAAATTAAAAATGGCAGAGAACAATAACGCCTCCGCGCGCCTGGTGCTTGGCATTATCAAAAAAAGACTTGATAACCTACCCACTAATCTAGATTATCCAGTCGATCCAAAACTATTTCCCGATGTCTTCGTTAAAAAAGTAAAAGTTATCGAACTACACCTCAGCGATATTAACCACGATCTCGCCCCACAAATCAGGCCTTAGGTTTAGGCTTCTTGGTTTTCTTCGCCCGCTCTCCGCTACTCTGCAAACGCGCCGTCAATTCACGAACCTCGTCACGCAAAATCGTGGCCACTTCAAAATCCAAGCTCTTGGCCGCCTCTTTCATCTGCCATTCTTTATCTTTAATAATCTCAGGCAATGGCCGCCCATCTCCCAAAATATCCAAATTAGCCACCTCACTCCGGCGCCGCCGTTGTTCCTTGCTCCTTGTTCCTTGTTCCTTCTCCGAAATACCGAGCTCTGCCAAAATATTCCGAATCGCTTTCTGAATCGTTTTGGGAGTAATGCCATGCGCTTCGTTATACGCCAGCTGAATCTTCCGCCGGCGATCTGTCTCGGCCAACGCCCGCTCCATCGAACCCGTCATAGTATCGGCATACAACACCACCAACCCATTCACATTTCGCGCCGCGCGCCCGATCGTCTGCACCAGACTTGTTTCACTGCGTAAAAACCCTTCCTTATCCGCGTCCAAAATCGCGACCAGCGACACCTCCGGAATATCCAAACCTTCGCGCAACAAATTAACGCCGATAATCACATCGACTTTCCCGCGCCGCAAATCCGTAATCACCTGAATCCGCTCCAAGGTGCTAACATCGCTATGCAAATAACTTACTTTTAGGTGTTGCTCCTTTAGATAATCGGTTAAATCCTCCGCCATCCGCTTCGTCAAGGTCGTCACCAACGCCCGCTCCCCACTCGCGATCCGCTCTTTTATCCGAATCAACAAATCCTCCACCTGGGACAGTCCGCTCGAACCAAACCTCCCCTTAGTCCCCTCCTTAAAAAGAGGGGAAACCGTTGGCTCCTCCCTTTTCAAGGGGAGGGTAGGGTGGGGTCTGGGCGTAATCGGCCGGATAATGACCTCCGGATCGATCAGCCCCGTCGGACGCACCACCTGCTCCACCACCTGCTGACTTTCACCGATCTCGTAAGGTGTCGGTGTGGCCGATACATACACCACCTGTTCGATACGCTTCTCAAATTCCTCATATCGCAACGGCCGATTATCCCGTGCGCTCGGCAATCGAAAACCATGCTCCACCAACACATCCTTACGCGCCC